>SMXK01000064.1 GCA_004356265.1 Bacteroidota bacterium | reverse complement strand
GAGCGAGAACGGCAAAACAGACGGCTTCTTTCGCGTCCGGATCGACCCCCACGGCTGCCGTCGTCGAGACCGGTATGCCACGAAAACCACCGCGAAGAATTGACATCAACGCCTTGTTGTAAATACCTCCACCCGACACAAGAACCGAATCGATTTCTATGTCTGGTCTGACAAAGCGCTCCCATGCATCCAGAATTGTTCTTGCTGAAAATGACGTCAGTGTGGCCAGCAAGTCCTCTGTGGACAGACCGAGGGCTTCTGCGCTTCCAAAAACTCGTTGGTTGTACGCGGCAGAGAACATTTCTCGCCCGGTGGATCTGGGTGGTGCTGCGGCAAACCATTCATCTGACACCAGTTCATCAAACAAGATGCTGCTCACCGTTCCTCGCGAGGCAGTCCGCCCGTCGCGATCAAATTCTTCCCCTAAAAATTGTCTTGAAGCAACATCGAGTATCATATTCCCAGGTCCTGTATCGAAGGCACGAATATCCTGAAGCCCGCAAGCGGCAGGCAGGGCCGTAATGTTCGCAATACCCCCGATATTGATCAGTAGTCTGGATTCGTTCGGATCACAAAATGTAACGTAATCGAAATACGGAACAAGCGGAGCCCCGTGCCCTCCAAATGCCATATCGGCTACGCGAAAATCTCCCACCACCGGAATTCCGAGCCGATGAGACATCATGGCCGGATCTCCGACTTGAATTGAACCCACACCGCTGAACGAATCAAGCTGCAGCAACTCAGGCTGATGATACAGGGTTTGTCCGTGCGATCCCACCGCGCTATAATCACTCAGGTCGGTGCCCCATTCCCCGATGGCCGAGTGGATTGCACTTTCATACTCCTGGGCCACAATGTCTCCCAGGACAGTAATCTGAGGAAGCGAGCCGGTTTCGCTGTCGCTGTTGAGAAGCAGAATTTTCTGAAGGCCGTCCGAATAAGGCTGTGAATAGAACCCGTTCAGAGTCCATTGCAGATCCTTACCGGAACCGGTGACAGATACATCAGCGATATCAATTCCATCCAAGGATGTGCCCGACATCACCCCCAGAATGCGCCGGTTTGACTTGGAAAAAAGTAAAATGAACGGATGCTCCATTGAACCGCAATTCAGATTGATATTCAGATCAATTCGCGGTATTCGCGTCAGTTTCGCGCAACTGCACGGCTCGCCATGTCATCGGCTTTAGCCAGAAATTCAGATCTTCGCGCAGGATATTGAACGGCCAACTTCAGGTATGCGTCGCCGGCCTCCTGAAAATATTTCTGAGATGCATAAATTTTTGCGAGCGTTTCAGACACCACGTCTTCGATTTCTACACTTAATTCTTCATCACTGATCAGGTCAATATCCGGATCAGGTACAAGTCGAGCTGCGTCCAGTTCGTCAATCAATCTGTTCAGGTCGTCCTCTTCATCTGGAACAGATCCTTCCGGAATTTTCTCGTTTCCAACTGACCCGGCTGCCGGGGATTCCTTCTCAACAATTTTTTCTGCGCGCGCGGTAAGCTCGTCCAGCAGCTCATCCTTCTCGTCGGCGCCTGACGCGTCTGACTCCGGTTCGATCACTTCAATCGGAGGTACGAAACGCATATTTCTTTCCGGACCACGGGCTGGATTGGGCGACAACATTCTGAGAGTCGCGGCTTCAAAACTCAAAGCGATTTCGGTGCTCATCGGGTTGATGGCAAACGCGTTCTGCCAGTGCACTATGGCGTCAGTCCAACGCGTTTGAACCTCAGCGATTTTTGCGAGCAGTGCGTGGGCAGCGGCGTGGTTCCGGTCAGTCAGAATCAGGCTTTCCAAAGACCTGCGGGCAGCATCGTAATCTCCTCGTTCGAGTAGGGACGCCGCAGAACGAAGATCGATGGAAGACATTTCGGATTGGTACTTGTTTTGAATCTTGAGTCCGGTGCCTGATACCGGTTAATATGCAGGTGGTCAAAGTACGGCAGGCGTAACGGGTCTGGCAAACCCGTTACGTAATACTACCAGTTCGATGTTGAGGCGGTGAATATATCGTCCACCAGTTTGTCCAAGATGGCGAGCGCAGCTATTGCTTCTTGCTCAGGACTGAGCGGATCGTACTCTTCATATGCCGAGAACGACCGATCCAGGAGAGATTGATCTTCAACCTGATCGACGTATTTGACACTGGCCGTTATTGTCACTCTGTTGCGAGTTGCCTGCTCATTCCCGCTTACAGACGTCGGTAAATTTTGATATCGGGTTATTGTAACCATCAGAGATGCATTAGCATTTTCAGGACGCGTTGCGAGAGACAAGCGTGTCTGTCGAACAAATCTGTTTATCAAAAGCTCTGTCATTTGTGCATCGAGCGTACTGATTCTGCTTACGCTGTTGTCCTGAACCAGGGGGATCGATATGTTATCGATATGATCCGGGATGGAAGCCCCGGAAAAGCTGTACCAACCACATCCAGGAAGAAGTACGCTTAGAAGCAGGCCCAGAACCGGCGCAATTGAATGAGATCTGTAGTGTTCGGACCGGTTCATTCGGCACCATCCCGTAACGGATCAGAGGCGTCCGCTTCTTGAACGCCGGCTTCCTGCGCGGCGGCTTCTTGCGCGGCGGCTTCCGCCGCCGCGTCCTCTTCAAATTCCTTGATCTTCCTGTAAAGGGTCCTTTCGCTTATTCCTAACGCTTCGGCCGTTTTTCTGCGGTTCCCATTGTACCGCCTGAGCGCTTCCTCGATTAATTTTCTTTCGGCATCCTCAAGCGATGGCAGCGCCTCCGTTGCGTCTTCCACCTGCCTCGACGCTCCTGATCCGTTTTCGATCTCGTAAGAGACATCTTCAATCATCGGCTCAGAGAACGGTAGCGAAAAATCTGACTCCTGCTGTTCAGCTAACGATGAGTCTGTTTTTTCCGGCAATTGCGGTCCGGTCCACTCGCCGGCAGATCTGGACAATAATATTCCAATGCGGTCCTTTAGCTCAGCTACTTCTTTTCGAAGCTCCAGCAAGGCCCCGTAAATCAATCCACGTTCCCTTGATTCCGGTCCGGACGGCGACGACGGCTGTGACGGCGAAGAGTGGGGAACGGGCAACAACCCGGCATTCGCACCTCGTCCCGAAACGCCGCGAAGAAATGGTCTGATATCGTCAGTAGTGATCACTTCTGACCGAATCAGAACGGTCGTTTGCTCGGCCACATTTCGTAATTCCCTCGCATTCCCAGGCCATCGGTACCTGAGGAGCAACGACTCAGCGGAAGCCTCAAGACGCCTCATCGGCATGTTGTATTGCTGCGAAAATTTGTGCCGGAAGCTCTCAAAGATGGGAATGATGTCCTCTTTCCGCTCACGAAGCGGCGGAACAGTCACAATCACAGTGCTCAATCTATAATACAAGTCCTCCCGAAATCGACCATCTGCCACGTCCTGTCCCAGATTCCGGTTGGTCGCCGCCACCACGCGCACATCGCTTTTCAGAACCGTCGACGATCCCACTCTGGAGTACTCTCCTGTTTCAAGCACCCGCAGCAGACGAACTTGTGCCGGTAAAGGCATCTCACCAATTTCGTCCAGAAATATGGTCGAGCCGTTGGCTTCTTCAAAATACCCACGGCGTCTCTCCACAGCCCCGGTATACGCTCCCTTTTCATTTCCGAAAAGCTCAGACTCGAGTAATCCTTCCGGAATAGCTGCACAGTTGATGGTCAACATCGACTTGTGCCGACGCGAACTAAGATCATGTACTGCACGAGCTATAAGTTCTTTCCCAACTCCACTTTCGCCTTCGATCAGGACCGTAATATCTGTACCAGCGACCTGCCTCACCCTGTCCAGCACGTGCCGGATCCCCGGGGACGACCCGATAATCCCGAAGCGTTCCTGAAGTGATGCTCTATCCATGAATCTCTTCCCCGATCAAAGTGGCCGATGTACAATCTGTAATCCGAACACGCACATAATCTCCTTTGCCGCGCGTACCGCGGTCAAAAACCACCATTTTGTTATTGTCTGAACGGCCCGAAAGTTGGTCATCCCGTCTTTTGCTCCGGCCCTCCACAAGCACTGTGTGCTCTGTACCGATCTCAGCCTGATTATTTTCGAGAGAAATCTGGCTTTGCAGCGTAATGATTTCGGTCAGACGACTCCTTTTCACTTGATCCGGGACGTCATCTTCAAACTTGCGTTCTGCGTACGTGCCCGGCCGTTCTGAGTACATAAACATGTAAGCCTGGTCATAGCGCACTTTTCGCATCAGAGATAACGTATCGTTGTGCTCCTCGTCAGTCTCGCCGCAGAATCCGGCAATTATATCGGTTGACAGCGCGATTCCCGGAACGATTGACCGGGTTCTGTCTACCAGATCCAGGTATTCCTCTCGGGAATACGTCCGTTTCATGCGTTCCAACATTGCCGTATTCCCGTGTTGTACAGGAAGGTGTATGTAATTACATACATTCTCACGTTCCTTATGAACATGCAAAAGCTCGTCAGAGCAATCTTTCGGATGGCTGGTTGAATACCTGACTCGTAATTCGTCAGAAATCAAGCTGATCCGATTCACGAGCTCGGCAAAATCGACGGTATTCCCGTTCTGACCGAACCGATACGAATTCACATTTTGACCTAGCACGGTGACTTCTTTGAATCCCTGTGCAACGAGAGCATCGCATTCAGCCAAAATGCTTGAGACGGATCGGCTGCGCTCACGACCGCGGGTAAACGGTACCACACAGAAAGAGCACATATTGTCGCATCCGCGCATAATGGACACGAACGCAGATACGCCATTGGAGTCGTACCGGATCGGGACAATATCGTCGTAGGTTTCCTCTCTCGACAATAAAACATTGACAGCGGCCTGCCCGGTGTCCATCGATTCCCCGAGAAGGCGTGGCAAGTCTCTGTAGGCGTCTGGACCCACAACCAGATCAACCAGTTTTTCCTGTTCGAGTAATTTTTCCCTGAGTCGCTCAGCCATGCAGCCCAGCACACCGATTTTCATGTCTGGACGACCGCGACGTTTGCGAGCGCGCATTTCGTTCAGTCTGCGCCGGACTTTTTGTTCAGCATTTTCGCGGATAGCACAGGTGTTGATCAGGACCACATCCGCCTCGTCCAGCGACCCGGTGAGCCCGTAGCCTCCCTCTTTTAACACAGACGCTATAATTTCAGAGTCAGACACATTCATCTGGCACCCATAGGTTTCCAGATAGACCTTTATATCTCCAGTCGCCCGAACCGTCGACGCGCGGGGCACGTCCAGTTCACTCAATACCGGTATTTCTGTAATCAAACTCATGCATCTATAGTGGGATCGCTGAATATAGCCTCATTGTACCCTAATTCACATGCGTGGTTCGTGGAATCCCCTTGAAACGTAGCCTGCCCTTATATTCCCGTCAGCGATATCAGTCAATAAGTAGCACAACAAAGCATGTCAGGGCACAGTAAGTGGTCAACGATCAAGAGAAAAAAAGGTGTGAAAGATGCTCGCCGGTCGAAAGTGTGGGCCCGCATTGCACGCGATATCATGACAGCAGCCCGCGATGGTGGTGGCGATCCCGGCATGAATCCACGCCTTTCACTCGCGATCGAAAAGGCTAAGTCGGAGAATATGCCGAAGGACAATATCGAGCGCGCCATTAAGAAAGGCACGGGCGAAATTGAAGGGGCGGACTATGTCGAAATGACGTACGAAGGGTACGCTGCCAGTGGCATCGCCGTGTATGTTGACGCGCTGACAGACAACACGAACCGGACCGTGGCGGACATTCGATCTATTTTTTCTAAAGCTGGTGGAAGTCTCGGGCAGAATGGGTCAGTTGCGTTTTTGTTTACGCGGAAAGGAGTTTTTGAGGTCCCGGTAGAAGGCGTCGCCGAGTCGGATCTATTTGAATTGGTTGCGGACGCTGGCGCCGAAGATTTGACGCAGGAAGGAGATCATTTTGTGGTCACATGCGAGGTCGAAGATTTTGGGTCTGTTCAAAATGCTCTGGAAACAGCCTCCATAAACGTAGAAGAAGCGATGTTACAACGAATCCCGCTTTCTACAACCCTGTTGGAAGTCGAAGCAGCCGGGAAGGTCACTAAACTTATCGAAAAACTGGAAGATCACCAGGACGTTCAGACCGTTTCTACAAATCTTGAATTCGACGAAGCCCTCCTCGAAGCATTATCCTGATATGATCATTCTTGGCATAGATCCCGGGTCTCTTGTAACTGGTTTTGGAGTTATTGAGACTGAAGGAAACAAAGAAAAACTACTCGCTCAAGGAATCATTCGGTTAAATCCAACCGACTCCCACCAGAATCGCCTGAGGCGGATCTATCAGGAGATTGCCGCGCTGATTCAGTTACATTTACCGGATACGTGTGCGATTGAAATGCCTATATATGGGAAGAATGCCCAGTCCATGCTGAAACTCGGACGAGCGCAAGCGGCCGCGATGCTGGCATCACTCAACCACCAGGTTCCTGTGACAGAATACACGCCTAAGGAAGTGAAAAAGGCCGTCACCGGCAATGGGAATGCGTCCAAAGAGCAGGTGCGTTACATGATCTGTTCCATACTCTCTATAGCAGAAACTGAAACTGTAGGACTAGACGCCTCTGATGCCCTTGCCGTCGGGCTGTGTCACCTCCACCGATGCGACTCCCCTGTTAAAAAACGACACGGTAGCTGGGAGAGCTTTATTCGGGCAAATCCGGGTAGAATCGTTTAACAAGTCCCGCTGAGCCGTATAGAAAAATTGACTATTTGTCTCTATCGACCGGCGTATATCCCCGCTCGTCGTCTCTGATCCTTACAATTTCGGAGCACTCGTCCTTGTCAATTGCTCCGTGGCTCATGTGAAAAATCTTGAGCGCGATCTGCTCATCTTTGGTCGGGGCCTGATTCCATTCTGGATGGGCTTGCTCGACGATACTTACGAGAATTCGCAAATATGGATATCGTTCTTCTTTTGTTGGCATCTCGCCAATGGAAGCGGCGAACAGATCGCCGTTGCGGCCAACCTGTCGGTCGACGATTTTATCTTCGTACTTCATGCCGAATTGAACTGCTCTGGATGGGAACGTTAGAGCGCCTCGGTAGACTATAGTGAACTGGAACCGGGCGCGATGGGGAGCAGGAATAATACGCAGATGGATTGCAGAAACCAAAGTATTGCTTTTTTTGCCGGTTGTATTTCCATCCAATCCAAAAAAGAAAAGGAGACACGGAACGCTATTTATTGTGTATTATTTTGGCTTGGAATATTCACCAACCTCATATCGACTGGAGCTTTTACCAGCCGTTCCGGCCTACCACCGTCAGGCCAGGGACAACAAACTGATGATGCGTGGCCAACTGGTTTATTATGGGCCGATGCCAGCTTATTACGGAATTGGCGAAATTCAACATGTCGTTGGTGATTATATAGTTGTGGATTTTCGAGGAACAGGCTATTTCGGTGTCCATGTAGATTTGATGGAGCCCCAATACCTGATCCCGATACCTAATGCAACTATGGCGCTTCTTTAGCCTGCAACTCTTTTTTTATTATTTCAGCGTATGCCGGAACTCAAAATCGACCGGATCAGGAAGCAGTTTGACAAAGTCCTGGCGGTCAACAACGTATCTTTTAAAGCTCTACCGGGTCGCATTCTGGGCCTTCTAGGCCCTAACGGTGCCGGGAAAACCACGACCATCCGGATGATTACCTATATCACGGTGCCGGACACGGGTCAGATTCTGTTCGGAGATAAACCTGTAGGGCGGTGGAGTCAGGAACGGATGGGATATCTCCCTGAAGAGCGAGGACTGTACAAAAAAATGAAGGTCGGCGAGCAGCTTATTTATTTGGCTGAGCTGAAGGGTATCGACCGAAAAGAGGCCAAAAAGCGGGTTAAGAAATGGCTCGAACGATTCGGCGCTG
>SMXK01000063.1 GCA_004356265.1 Bacteroidota bacterium | reverse complement strand
TAGCGAAACAATGTATTCGATCTGGGCGGGCGACTTTCCTTCACAGAACACAGCTTCACTCAGGCCAATACGGGCCTGCCGCTCAAAATCGATTTGTACCTCCCTTTTCGTCATTGGTCACGCAGGAAGGCACTGCCCATTTTGTAAATAGCGAAATCGACGCTCCCGATGTACCCATGATCCACGCCGATCTGTCCAAGTTCATTGCGCAACAAACCCATTCCTCCAGCCAAAAACTTTTCATACACGTCTTTATCAAGCTCGATAACCAAACCATTGCGACGAACCCGACAACGAACTGTCGCCGCAAGCAACTTTTCGCGAACACACTGCTCGATCGCATGGACCAGACGAAGCTTCAGCGCATCAACCCGAATACCTGTTTCGATCCGGCTTGAAAGACACGGGGACGCTGGCAATTCGTATACATCATCTAATTCAAATGTCTTGGCAATCTCCCGCACCATCGCCTTGTCGATTCGACATTCAACATAGGGATGTCGGACGCCAAACGACTCCGCTGCTTGTAGGCCGGGGCGATAATCAGCAAGGTCATCAAGGTTCGTCCCGGACAATATGCAGTTCTGACTTTGTGATCTGATCGCACCATACAGATTAAATTTGCAGAAGTAGCAGCGATTCACAGGGTTTGCCAGGTATTCCTCATCAGAAAATTCACCCGCGTCGATTATTTTCAGGGTCCAACCATACGCTTCGGCATAGCGGCGAACCCGTTCCGTCGCCTCGGGAGGCACAGCGGGGGATATTGCGTGGAACATTGCCGCGTCTTTGCCGAGCTGACGATGAGCAGCGTACGCGAGTGTCATACTATCAACACCACCACTTACGGCGATGGAGACACGTTCCACCGCCCGCAAAATTTCATTGAGTCCGGCGATTTTGATTTCTATTTGCTGCGACATTTTTCACCTGATCTACCCACCCGCAACGCCGTTTGTTCAGCGATACTGCGTGATTTCTTGCGCTGCGCGAAACCGCCACATTCTCGCATGCTATCAGCATCAGCTTTTGCGGAAAGTGTGCCATCCGGTCGTATGACCCGCTTTACGGCAACCGAACCACTATCAGTGCGGCTGTGAACAACATCACGCTCCAAGATGGCCCGCGCGGTCACTCTCCAACGCAGTCCGATCGTCGTCGTCTGCAGAAAGCAAATATCAATAATCTGATCTAACACGTCCAGCTGGCAAAGTACTTGTACGTGAAAAATCATCCGCCCCTTTTTGCCGACCGCCGGCATCTGCAGCACGTCCAGGACGCCGTCGCAGTCGCGCAGCGCGTCTATCCCAAGAGCTAGATCTTCTGCAGTCTGATCATCGATTTCGAAATTAATCACTCCGATTTGATCATCTATGCGCGCATCGGTCGCGCATTCGAATGCCAGGACTCGGCAAATGTTGCTAATACCAGGGAGAGTCCTGGTCCCGAATCCCGTACCGATCCGGCACAGTTTGATCGGCATAGGATGCATAGATTGAGGCATGCCCAATTTCTGCGCCAGGTATCTCAGTATTGCTGCCCCGGTCGGAGTCACTCGCTCACCCTGGATACCATCGTCAATCATCGTGAAACCCCGCAATAGCCGGGCCGTCGCCGGTGCCGGCACAGGCATCGGACCGTGTGCGGTCTTAATACGACCTCCCCCTATTGGTACGGGCCCTAGCGACCACGATGCAGGTGCAATGGTCTCAATCAAGTAGGCAGCCCCTACGACGTCACCGATGGAATCCCATGCACCCAATTCGTGAAAGGTGACGTCCTTGATAGCAACTCCGTGCACGTCTGCCTCGGCTTCGGCGAGCAACTCCAGGATTTCGATTGCCCGCTTACAGACGCTGGAATCCAGTGGTGATCGACATAATCGATCGACGATGTCCTCGTAGCGATGATGGTGCGACGGATTGCTTCTCCGCGGCTCACTAATCAAAAAGCGTTTCCCGCGGAAAACACCGTCCTGAAATTCGGGCACCGAAATTTGCCAGTCGGTTGATATACCGGCAGACCTGATGCTCGCCAATGTATCATCGGTATATTCAGGCCAGGCATCCAAAATCGCCGCGATGAACATGTCGCCGGCGATACCTCCAAGAGTATCGAGTTGTATATGCATTTTCGCGGTTAAGGTCCTCTTTTCGGTGACCAGGAAACGGCAAGTATTCTGCATCATCGCAGATGATTTTCGCGCTGTTTATTTCCCAAAGTCCCACTTGTCTATCAGATCAATGCCGAGAACCCGCCCCAGCCTCTCAACGTCGGGCCTGAGTTTCGACCTGAGTTCGGCGCGCAATTGTGGATCCAATGGCTCATGACGAGCCTTCTTAAAAATCACGGGTCGAAGTATTGCTCGAACCGGTGTCAGGAGCCAATTGGGTGCCCGCTCCTTGAAGGCGCCCACTTTGCGCTCGCCATGATGGATAAGCCAGGATGCCAATTTTGCGAAGCGAACGTCCTCGCGCACATTCACATTCACTGGTTTCAAGCTGAATTCGGCGTCAACACCGAGAAATTCCAGGATGGTCTTGAGAACCGCTCTATTATCTTCCCGAAGATCCTCGTATATGACTACTTTCACTTGCGATGGATCGAAAACATCGAGATACCTTGTCACTTGCTCACAATAATACGCCCGCTTCACATAGAAAAGGTTCGCTGGATTAGAGGTGAATTTTGGAATTTCTTCCCCACGCTTTCTTGCTTCTTCGAGCAGCAAAGCCTTTCTTAGGCTGCTTTCGATTTCGTTGCCTGAGCGCAACATTTGGCTATGTAAGGATCGAATGAAACTTACGGGTTCACGCAGGACCATCAGAATCTTTGCCTCTGGATTGAATTTCGCTATCTCGGACGCGGCAACGCGAGAATCCATATAGGCTGGACTCGCCTCCCCAATAATTTTCTGTGTGTGTGCGGCCTCGAACAACTCAAGGTATTTATTCAGGTCCTTATAAGGTAGCCCTCTATACCCACCATCACGTCGCTCCGCTTCCTCCACGTGCTCTCGGTTAAAGTGGTTCGGCTCCTTGAATGGACTCATGAAAATTTCGGGGTGCTGGTTTAGCATTACGTGCAACGCGGTAGTGCCGGACTTCGGCTTCCCCACAATGAAAAAATTTGGCTTGTTCATTTAGCAGTACCCGCGTATACGGCTGGTTGGCGCGGTTATTCATCAACAATTCGAATGCCACGAAAAGCGGCCAATTTCAGGAAATTGTACAATACAAGAGAATTCGTAAGTAAGCACCTCAAGCTTGGCAAACTTCCAACAACCCCTCCCTGACGACATAATCTGACCAGAAAATTTGCTGCGCGAAGCGAAATTCTGCTAGCTTTGCCGACCTAGAACTGCCTATTTGGATCATGAACTTGCGTAATGCTTACATATCAGTGGTTTTCGGCCTGTTTGTCACAATAACTCCCGTATCCGTACCGGCACAGGAGGCGGACAGTGCCCAGCCCTCCAGATATCTGATCAACGCAGGCGACCAATTGGAAATATCTGTGTGGAAAGAGCCGGATCTGCAACGGACCGTTTTGGTTCGGCCTGATGGCGCATTTTCTTTTCCACTTGCCGGCAATATTCAGGCTAGCGGCCGAACAGCTGAAGATATCGAAGCAGAAGTCATCTCCCGCTTGCTACGCTTCATCCCGGAAGTTGTACTTACGGTGGCAGTGACGGATGTTCGCGGCAATCAGATTTATGTCATTGGCCAAGTCGCCCGTCCGGGTGCGTTTGTGATGAATCCGGTCGTTGACGTGATTCAGGCGCTTTCATTGGCTGGTGGCACAACGCCGTTCGCATCGCTTAAGAAAATTCGAATCCTCAGACGAGAGAACGGTATCCAACGTGCAATTGATTTTGACTACACGGAGGTGTCTGAAGGCCGATCGCTCGGGCAAAATATATTGCTGAAACGTGGCGACGTGGTGATTGTCCCTTGAACACCGCCCGATGGACACTATGAACCCTTCACTTGATCAGCCTGGTCTAATCGATTACATCGAGACTTTTCGCCGTCGACGGAAGGTGTTCATGACGACGATTTGCGTTTTTTTCGGCGTTGCCGTACTCGCAGCAATTCTGCTCCCCGACATCTATCGGTCCGGCACTGAAATGCGAATTGACCTCGAGGGGCCGAACATCGATCTTCTGGAACCATTGGCGTTGACCAGCTACGCTGATCAGTACATCAATTCGTTGCAGCGACGCGTGATGACCTACGACGAGGTAACAACCTGGATAAAGGAAACAAATGTCTACTCGGAGTTACGAGACGAACTCTCCTTGCCAGACCTCTATTCGATAGTACTCGACAATATACGAATTGAAATGGTCACTACGGAGGCAATGGACCCACGAAGCGGTAGACCTGTCAGCTTGATTACTGGATTCGTGGCTGCCTTTGAGGCCGAAGAGCCCCAGCAAGCGTTCATGATTGCTGAGAAACTGGCAGCCACTTTTTTGGCGAAAGACCGGGAAATCAGAACAGAGCGCGCCGCAGCCACATCGAGTTTTCTCCTCGAAGAAATTGACATTAACCGGAAAAAGATCGTAAAGCTGGAAAACCGCATTGCCTCATTCAAACAAGACAACGCGGGCAGCTTGCCCGAATTGATGGGCTTGAACATGTCGGTCACTGATCGAACGGAAAGAGACATGGAGTCTGTGCGATCCGAAATACGAATCCTGCAGCAGGATAAGATATTTCGCGAATCCCAGTTGGAAGAAATCCGGCAACGGTCCAAATCGGACAATCGTTTAAGACAGCTTGAAGATGAGTATCTTCTCGCGATATCTCGATACGGTCCTGAGCACCCCGATGTCATCAGAATCAGGCGCCAGGTAGCAGCTTTGACCGGAGGCGCTATCGATTCGGGCGAGAGCGATGAAATAGTCCAGCTGGAAAGAGCACTGGCTGAGGCCCTTCAAAAATATTCCGATTTGCACCCTGACGTGCTTGCTTTGCAGAGGCGGCTGGAAACACTGCGATCCGGGAATTCGGCAAGCGTATCTGATTTAGACATCAACCCGAGATACCTTCAGCTACGTGCGCAAATCAATGCGATCGATACGCAGATTGCGGGCCTTCGGGACCGGGCTCGGATGCTTCAGGTCAAGTACGACGAAATTCAAGATCGTATCGCCCTGATGCCTCAAGTCGAGAAGCGATACCTGGCACTCAACCGAGATCTTCGAACAGAGCAACTTGCCTTCGAAGACCTTCGCAGCAGATTGACACAGGCGCAACAGACCGAATCATATGAGTCCGGCGACCTTGGCGCTCGTCTGGTCAAAATACGAAATGCTTCGCTGCCAATAGAACCGGTCGCACCACCAAGACTGGCTATCGTGATACTCGGAGGTATACTGGCCGTAACCTTGGCCGTTGGCGCCGCTGTTCTGGCCGAGACGTTAGACAGGTCGGTCAGGGGCAGGCGCGATATTCAGATGCTCGTGAACATAATACCTATCGCCGAAATTCCGATTATCCGCGGTTCGGCTTCCATTTTACAGCGGCGCCGTCGCGCCGTTATTATTGCAGCGGTCGTCGGCGGCGCGATTCTATTGATCTGGTCTGGCACTTGAGCGCCCGAACTCCATGGCAGGTTAAACACTGATGTCACGTATTCAGAAAGCGATAAAGGCAAGCAAGGCGAGTCACGATGAAAAATCGTCTCGGCCCCGCGGCATGGCGGACTCTTTTCGCAATGCCGTCAAATCAAACCCAATTATCAAAATGCTGTTACCCGCAGATATCGACACTGCGGCAATGGCGCACAGCCGAATTCTGCCGGGTATAGATGACAAGCATGTCACAACTGCATACAAGATACTTCGTACTCGAATACAACGGCGGATGCGAGCCAACAATTGGAATAGCCTGCTCGTCACGGGACCGGGGCCAAATGAAGGTAAGACCATCACTGCTGCCAACCTTGCGATATCAATTGCCAAGGACGTCAATCAGTCAGCCATCCTGGTGGATTTGGACTTGCAACGACCAAGCCTGGCAGAGTATTTTGGATTGACCATCGGCGCAGGCCTCGGAGAATTTCTAAGAGGGGAGGCAGAGATCGAGGATATCGTCTATGCACCTGCGGGACTGGAGCGGCTAGCAATGATCCCAAATCAGCAGCCGATCGAAAATTCGTCCGATCTCATTGCTTCGCCGCGAATGCACGAACTGATCGCGTGGACGCGCGAGCAGGACAACACAACTCTGACTATCTTCGACATGCCGCCCATGCTCATCTCAGACGACGTACTTGCTTTCGTAGAGTACGTCGACTCAGTGCTAGTGGTTGTCGCGCAAGGATTAACTGACCGACGAGCACTGGAAAAAACTGTGGAGTTGCTGGGAGACAACGAAATTCTGGGCATAGTGTTGAATCGTTCCTCACACATTGTCGGACACACCGACTACTCGTATTACTAGCCAATTTACGTCCACTATTCACGTTTCATGGTGTGGCGGGCATAGCACTCTCCACCGCATGCGTCCATGCCGTATCATTCATCTATCTCTGGTCAATGCTTTATGTCCTATTACCGAAAGATAGCCGCGTGTCTGATCAGTAACGCAAAGCATTAGGAATCACGGCCCGTGGCCTCGGCTTTGCGGCGCCCATTTCGCGAATAACGCCGATCCCTTCCGGATCGCCGATCCTCGGCGGAGTAACGAGCGTAACTGGTTCGACGTCTGTCTTTGTATAAGCGCCTGTCGCCAATGCTGCGTCTTCGGCAGATTGAGCGACGAAGAAATCGCATCACGCTCCAAGCATGCATAATCATCGTGTAGTAAAGCAATCCGCAGATGACATACGCACCTATCATGACCCAATCGCTTATATCGTAATACGTGCCAGCAAGACCTACGAGTACCCCGCCTGCAGCCAACGCCACCATCGTCAACACGGTCTCATTTACGGTAAATCCTGCAAGAAGGAAAATGTGATGCAAATGTTCTTTATCGGCACTGAACATTGGCCGTCTTCTTGCGACTCTTCTGCCCATCATGCACACGGCATCAAAAACAGGCACGATCAGGAACCATAACGCTGACGATGGCCGGATCGCCCTGTCCGGCCCTTGTGACAAAGAGATCGCAAACCAGACTACCGCGAATCCAAGCAGCATGCTTCCTGCGTCACCCAAAAATATCAGCGCGCGGCGTTTCCCCGGTATTGTTACGTTAAAAAGGAGAAACGCCACAACCGAGGCGATTAGCAGCACTAGCAGCTCTGCTTGCTCTCCGTGCCCCAGAGTCAGTGTAGCAACCAGGAAACCCAGTAACGAGACTAAAGTAAGGCTGCCGGCCAAGCCGTCAAGTCCGTCAGACATATTGACAGCATTGATGACACCGATACTCGCCACTATCGTAAAGGGGACTGCTGACACACCCAAAGCGAGCTCGCCACCAGATAACGGCATCGCACCGAAATCCCTGACAACCAGTCCGCCGCCATAAATCATGATCAACGCTACAAAAACCTGGACAATGATACGTGTAGACGGCGGCAGTTCGCGGTAGTCGTCTATCATACCGACGATAACCAAGAGAGCGGCCCCAAGGTAAAATGCCAATTGGGGCTGCGCCAGTACAATTCCGGGAAACAAGGCTCCTGCAACCAGATGAGCGGTCGCGACGGCAACAAGTATCGCGATTCCGCCGACCAAAGGGATTTCGCCTTCGTGCACCTTGCGCTCGTTTGGAATATCGACCAGTCCCATTCGTCTAGCCAATGGGCGAAAACAGAGTATCAACCCGGTCGTCAAACAAAACGTCAATACTGCTGCTGTGTTAATCGAAAGTAACAAGTCCGTGTTCTTTTTTGAATGTTGTTATCAGGATACTATTACAAGATTATCGCACTGAAACGCGACGCTTTGAAGCCGTGCATGGTACGCAGCAAGCGGTGTGATGGGGGTCACGTCCACTCAACCTCAAATCGGCGATAATGCCAGCCGCCTGACGTGCAGTACATCACGCGTACGTCGATGACAACGTAAGTAATGATTTAATACAAGAGCGTAACATACTAAGATCGTGAACAATTTGACGCGACACATTGCTAAGACGGGTCGTTCACCGATCGCCGCACTGGAGTTATTATGACAAGTCCGTTGCGGGGATTGCGGGGAGCCATTGCCGGATTCGGAAGAATGGGCATGACCCATTACTCCATTTTGAACTGCCATCCGGATGTAGAGTTCGTTGCTATTTGCGATCCATCCTCGTTTATTCGCAACAAGGTTGAGCAACACCTTGGGATCGACACCTTCGGCGATCATGAAGAGATGATTCGCGAGTCATCTCTGGACTTCATCCTGATCGCGACGCCTACGGGCACGCACAAGGATTGCGCCCTGGAAGCAATCAGCAATGGTGTCCATACGTTTATGGAGAAACCACTGGCAGTGACGCCAGATGACGGGGCTACGATTCTGCGTGCACTATCTGAGAACCCCGTTGTCAATCAAGTCGGTTACGTACTGCGTTTCAACGACATATTCTTGGCGATCAAGGAGATACTCACTGATAACTTGTTGGGCGACATCATAAGCTTCAAAGCAGAGGTCCGGGGACCGACCATACTTCGCGATGTAAAAGAGGGCTGGAGAGCCAAAAAGAGCCAGGGCGGTGGGTGTCTGCACGATTTCGCGTCACACGCAGTTGATCTCATTTGCTACCTGATTGGCCCGCCGAATCGGGTTAGCGGAAGTGCTCTGCAAAAAATCTATTCGGCCAATGTCGATGACGCGGTGTACAGTACGATGACGTACAAGAGCGGCACAGTCGGAACCTTACAAGCCAATTGGAGCGATGCGTCCTATCGTAAACCCACTTATAACCTCGATATTCTGTGCAAAGGAGGCCGAATCGTCGCGGACCTCCATCAGTTCAAGATTTTCTTTCGCGACGAGCCGGGCTCGACGAAATATCGTAGAGGCTGGAACACAGTTTATGTGACCGACATTGCCGAGCCTGTGCGCTTTTACCTGCGCGGTTACGAATTCACCCGTCAACTGGACTATTTTATCGAACAGATTCGTGATGCCGCGACAGAGAATTTGTCCTCTTTTCAGGATGGATACACGACCGACCGTATCATCGGCATGATCGCCGCCGACGCGGATACTCAGAGAGAATCTCATGGATAGAGTAATTCTCGGCGACAATCAATTCTTCGGCATCAATCACATGTCGGAAGACAAAGCACAAGCGCAAGCCGAACGATTTCAAAATCTCGACGCTATCATCGATGTTATTGATATCGCATATGACGCTGGAATTCGCGGTTTCATGTTTAATACGCACGCCAGGGTTGCGGACATTTGTGACTACTTCCGTAGCCACCCCACTCGCTACGCGGATTTACGAATCTACCCGTCAATGCCATATGCCTATAAGTACGCCAATGCTGTCAACGAGAGCGGCTTGATCGGCGCACTAAACCAGTTCGTTTTCGGGGGTGGTTCCGCTGGCGACGCAGCCTCGACAATGGTTCGCGGAGGACTGACAGTTGTAAAGCGCGACCTCATGGACGTTATGCGGATTCTCATCGATCTTGAGATGAAAATGTTCCGTGACCTCAATGTTCAGGCGATCTTCTTGCAAAACATTGTCACTGACCTGCTTCTAGGCTTCAAACAGGGTGATGTATTGTCGGCGTTCAACGCCCATGTGCGCGACCGCTACGGCGTCGATGCAGCATTCAACACGATGAATTTGCCCGCCTTGATTGAGTTGCTCGAAAAGACCGATGTGGACAATCCATTGATTTGTTCATCGGTAAATCAAATCGGTTACCTCATGAGCCCGAATGTGGCAAGTTATGAAGAAACGCTCGCCCGTGCAAACTTTCGACCGATGGCAATGTCGATACTGGCTTCAGGAGCGATACCGGTTAAGGACGCCGTACAATATGTTGTGGACGCCGGCGTGGAGTCAATCGTATTTGGGGCCTCGTCGCGGAATCATATCGTCGACACCAAGACGATAATTGAGAGTGCGTTCCACGCCCGCGATACCGGTGGTCGTCAGCAACACGCCCGACGTGCTTCAGGATTGACTCGGCCGGTTCCAATTGCAGCGCCATTGACAGTAATGGACATACCCGTTCACAGCGTCCCCAAGCTGGACGTCCTGCAGTACATGGAAGCCAGTATCAAAGATAATCATGCATCACAGCACATCTGCATTACCAATACCGAATCCATGTACCACGCGCTCAGGCGTCCGGATCATCATCGCTATATTTCGGATGCTGCATTTTCATTATGCGACGGCATGGGCATCGTCATCGCGGGCCGGGCCGGTGGCAAGAAAATTCGGCGATTCAATGGGCCTGTGTTGGTCGAAGAAGCCACGAAGTTCGGCTTGGACAGAGAATGGCGACACTTTTTCTGCGGCGGGCAAGAAGGCGTTGCCGAATCGATGCGCGATAGCTTAAGTGCCAAGTACCCGAAAATGATTATCGCCGGTGTCTACTCACCGCCTTTTCGCGACCTTACTATTTCTGAAGAACGCGAAATGATCGAGATAATCAACTCGGCCAAACCGGACATACTCTGGGTCGGCTTAGGGCTACTGAAACAGGAGGCATGGATTACACGACTTAAGGGCCAATTGGATGTTCCCTGGCTTATCGGGGTCGGCGCCGCTTTCGATTATCATGCCGGTACGGCAAAGTGGGCGCCAACGTGGGTTCAGAAGATCGGACTCGAGTGGTTGTATAGACTCTTCAATGAACCGCGCATGCTAAAGCGAAACGCTTACAGTTTTGCCTTTATGTTCAAGGCAATTTGGCACGAATTCAGGAACCGGAAATCCGACTGAGACGAGAGGATACAACTCGCATCAGTCCCTCAATCAGGTAGTCGTTCCAGGTTTTCGCTGAAACACGTATTGATTGCACCCGGAACTACCGCCGACCGTTTTCAGCTTGTTTAGTTGATATCCAAGCGATCTGTAAAAATCAAATTTTTCGTCGTGCTTACTTACTTCAAACGGCAAACCGCCGATCCAGTCTATTTTGTCGTACCACCAGCTCATTCCCCTGGTTGACTGATCGTAATTTACAATATT
>SMXK01000062.1 GCA_004356265.1 Bacteroidota bacterium | reverse complement strand
TAACGGCAGCTGGATGAGAGCCGCCGGAAATATCCCCGCTCACAGCATATGACTTGGCTGATACGGTTCTCAGATTTGCAAACAGAAACTCAGTCACGGCCCGGTCTGGATTGGTCTCATTCTGTTCCACCCGAAACCCTTCCATTTGCGCGGCAATCAGTTCGATGTCCGAAGGATCCTGGAGCTCAATAAATGTTGCTCGCGTCGTGTACGACCAATCCGTTTCGTCGATATCCAGAACCTTCAGATGATCGATATGAATTACGGCCGAAAACCTGAAGCTGGCTTTGGGTGAAAAAGGTGCGGCGACGCCCTTGACAAGAAACGTGCTCGATGTGGTGTCGCTGAAAATCACCGTCAGCTCTTTTCCAATCGGATTTTCATCACCAAAATATTTTGTAGCCAGCGCATCGTTCAGAATAATATCGTCGTGTCCAATTGGAGCGCTTTTGTCTCCGAGGCGCAGTCGAAAAGAGAACATGTCCAAAATATCCGGATCGGCGTACCAGACGGATTCCTGGAACGTGTTGTCTGAGCGCTGAAGTGAGATTTCGCCCGAAAATATTCGTACGGCTCGCTTGACCTGTGGAATTTCAGTTTCCATCGCCGGGCCCAGAGGAAGAGGAGTGTCTCCCCGGAGCTGCACATTGTCCTGACCTCGCGAAATGTAGTTCTCAACAAGAAAGATGTTGTCAGCATTCTCGTGAAACCAGTCCCTCGTATACGTATTCTCGATGAACAGGAACGAAAGAATCGCTGACGCCACGGCAAGAGACAGCCCGGCTACGTTCACTATAGAAGAAGCCTTGTTCTTATATAGATTTCGGTACGCGACGAACAGGTAATTTTTTAACATTATTAATGTCCAGATGATTGTATCTGAGATAAAAAATGGAAGGGATCGAACGACCTGGCGCCAGTACCACGCATCGGCACGCCGGCGGCCATCGGTCTCTGTAATTTCTGAATAGATCTGTTCGAAATCGCCCATTGCGCCATAGCGGATTTCGGGCGAAACCGAGTGGCTCAGAATCCATTGTGCAAGCCGAGGTGGTATTCCGTGAGCTGCGCTCATCTAACGGGCAGGTTTGAGGCTGATCAGGCCGGTCCAAAGTGAATCTTGAACAGCTTTCAGATCCATGAGCGCTCCCTTGCCCTTGCTGGTTAAGGAATACAGGACCGTTCGACGACCCCCTCTCTTTTCGCCGGGATCCCCCAGCCGCGTGCTCACCAGTCCCTTTTGTTCGAGCCTGTGCAGGGGAGCGTAGATCGCTCCGAGCGACCAGTCGTTTCTGGTACGACGGCTTAATTCCTTCCGGATTGATACGCCGTAAGCGTCATCTTGAAGTCTCCAGACGGCAAGGAGAATGATCTCCTCGGTACGACCTAATAGATCCATTGGTGTGGCGGCGGGTGAGCTGAACGATACTAAAAGGCATTAGTATTCGCCGCCAAGACATATAAGTTGCGCGTACCCGGAATCTGGCCTCGGCCAGCGATAAATCACGCGCGATAGGCGCCCAATCACACGCGATAGGTATCGGCTTTCCAGTTCTTGATCGACTTTTTTATGTCGTCCTCGCTGGTGCCTTTTTCGGCCGCATCCGCTGCCAGAGCCTGAAATTCGTCGTCTGATGCAAATCGGATTCCAATAATTTGACGCATCGTCAACGCGGCCGGTAATAACTTGCCGTGCTGAACATAATGTCTCAGATTTTCCTCGGCACGGATGGCCCGGTCCTGCGCCTTGAGAGCAAATATTCGGGCATAATAACCGACCAGGACCAGCACGACCGTCAACGTAAGAATCAGGATCGCATTTTTAAGGTTTGGCCCTCCGACGGAAATCCATAAATTCCAGCCGGCTCCGATAAGCGTCAATGCCAACAGGGTAAATCCCACTTTGTGATATCCGGTTACCATTCTTCCGTGGTTGGAATAACTCTGATCACTCATGACGGTGGTTTGATTTGTTGTCTGAAATAGTGGCGGTAGAATACGCTGTTTGAAGCGATGTGTCCAGGCAGCCGGAGGTACATATGAGATTATGCTCTGGCGCGAGCGATCAATAGCATTTCCGGAGCAGTGCGGTAACTTTATCCGTTCCCATATTTCTTAGAAACTCGATGTTACGTAACGGAATATTATCAACATCGGGGTGGGAGTCAATTGCGCGCGATAGACTTTCTTCACGAATGAGGTGAAGGATGGGATGGGGAGAACGATTCGTGTAATTCTCCACGGCGTCGGGATCAATCCCGCTGAACTGATATTCAGGGTGAAAACTGGCGATTTGAAAGGTGCCTTCGAAACCCGATTCTACGAGCAGTTCATCCGCCGCGCTCAGAAAATTGTTGTACTCCAGGAAATCCCGCAGAACATTCGGATGAATCAGCAGGGTCGTTTCGATAGATCCGTCCGTCTCCAGAAGCTCGAATTCTTCGAGGAGCGACTTCGTCAGATCTTCGGTTGTCGCGGCATCGGTTACCACAAACCGGACGCGATCATCCCGTAATTCCCGTTCGGCGAACGGGCACAACTTGAGGCCAACCACAACGGTCTCAACCCATCGCCTGACAGCGGCTTCGGGCTGTGAACTCACTCGCTTCTCGGCGCTATTAGGTTCAATACACACAACATACTAATTATATGCAGCAATTAGTTTTTCACGATCCTTAAATGCTTTTTCCCTCTCGGAATTGACTTTTTTCAGTCTGCCCGCTACAGCAGAAGACCGCCCGCCCAATTCTTTTGATTGCCGGATCAGTTCCCTCTCCGTACCGAGCAGATCAGTACTGTTACCGGACTCCCGCGCGGCTACGAGTTGCTCCGCGATTTCGAGGAAATAGGTCAGCTGATTTACATAATCAATTCGAGTTTCAGCGAGCTGCCGTTCTCCGTCCCGAACCTTGCTGACGCGCTGCAAATATTTACGCCGCAATTCGTAGACGTCCTTTAAGTCTTCCAGACGATCTTTTTCTTCGTCATCATCGGCTTTTTTGGCGGCCTTGATCATGGTTTTGATTTTTTCTTCGTTCCGCTTTGCGACTGCCACCATCGCCTGGATTTGACGGGTACGTTCATCCGCGTCCAGCCTGTTGGCTTCGTATGCGCCGGTCAGGTTCACGACCGCAGCGGATAACGACTCGATTTCGACATTATTAATGGTGGGCCATATAGATAACACCGGATCGTTCAGGTCCAGAACGTCGAGCATCAGTTTATCAGAGGACAGGAGTGAATCCGGGTCGTTCTGGCCGAACGCTTGCTGATAACTGGCCGGGGTTGAAGCGATAAAAACGAGCGCAAATAGGCAGATTATAGCTGGTCGCATCGTACTCTCCGATTGAGTCATTTGTCGTGGTGTCGACAAAGTACGATCATGCGCGTAAGTACCAAGCGAAGCCGGAAATTTGCGCGGTCACAAGCTTCCTACTGGCCAATGAGTCGCGCTTTCATGCCGGCAGTATGATAAATCTCGAAATCCGTTTCGTCCTGGCCGATCAACATGTACGCGTCCAGATCAGGCCGGCTTGCCAGAAACTCGATTGCCTTTTCACTCCCCATGACCATCAATGCCGTTGCATATGCGTCTGCTGTCATGCAGTCGTGGGCCAAAACCGTAACGCTGAGCAAGTCACTCGCGTGTGGACGGCCCGCACGAGGCTCGATCGTATGGACAATTTTGACACCTTGTGCGTAGCGGACGGTTTGATAGTTACCGGACGTGGCTACGGAAACGTCGCTGATTGAAAGAACCGCCTGAGTCCTCGATTCCGATATCGAAGGAAACTCAATGGCGATCTGCCATGGACGACCTGTCGGATGATTTCCGACAGTTCTTATTTCGCCACCGAGCTCTACGAGGAATTGACCGTACCCCCAGTCGCGCATAAGTTCGGCCATTTTATCAACTGCGTACCCTTTTGCTATGCCATTAAAATCGAGGGCGGCAAGTGAATCGTATTTTTGAACGGTCCGGATTAACGATGGGGACGTTCCGTTTGCAGACAGCAAGAAATGTGTCATGTTACTGGCGGACTGCAGGCGTTCCAGCAGCGCCTCGTCAGGCATTTCTTCTGTGGTCGACGCGATGCCCCAGGCCAGGGTCAGAGGGCCGATCGCGGGGTTAAACGTCTTGCCCGAGTCGAAATAGATCTCACTTGCCCGCCTGAACACAATAGCAAAGTCTTCTTTGACGAGATGTAATTTCGAGGTGTCTCGGGAGGCGTTAATGAGCGAAATAGTCGATGCCGGGTCATAGGTAGAAAAACTGGCGTTCAGATCCTTTAAAAGACTATCAATCTGCGCTTGCAGGCCTTCTGTATTTCGAGAAGCGACTTCGTTGGTCACCGCGTACACAACCTCGTACGTGGTGGACATGGATTTACCCGAAAACCGCACACTCTCAAGCTGCGCCGTAGCCGGAAATACGCTTAGAGTGATCACTCCGAGCACGGCCAAAACGGATACACGACTCGGGTGCGATCGAGCCCGGTGCCTTAGCGGTAAGCGAATGAAAACCAATTCAGGATTTAAGGCCGCCGCGCTGCGGAGCCTTGTTTTCCTCGGTGCCGGCGCCGTCATTAACATCGTCTTGCGAAAGCAATTCGGAGTCAATTCGATCCGGTACATCTGCAACCTTATCCGTGTTATGTTGCACGTCAATCTCCACGCTCTTGCGCAAACTGGATTTCTGCGCCAGCACGTTCGCCATGACGCCCAGGGCATCCATCTGTTCTCCGCGTTGTTTAACCCAACGTGGCAATTGAGCAAGATTCAGGCCGAGCCCACCGGCGAAAAGAAGCAGTACCAGCAACCGGACGGATATAAAGTCTGCTGACGGATCAGCGAATAACATCGTAGCGAAAATGGTTAACAACAACATGAACGTCGCTACTATCGAACCTGCTATAATCGCCCCCGCATTACCCTTTTTGGTGTTCATCCGAAGCCGATGACCAAACTCCGTCGGTTCCAGTGTAATTCGCAGATTACCATTTCTCCACGACTTGAATCCACCGTGCTGCTCCGTTTTTCCGTGCGCATGGAAGATCTCTCGCATTTCCACAACCAGGCGGCCCCAGTCGTCGTCCGTCAAGCGGCCGTCAATGTCTACAACCCGGAATACGCTGGTTTTAAACCCGAGAATCGAGGATTGCGGCGCTGTCGGTTGAACCCTTTCCATCGAAGCAGCAGCTCTCGAAATCAGATCGGGATCAATACCAGATTGTCTTCCGATTTCCTTCAATTCACTAAGCGACAATCCTTGATGGTCAGATTTCTTCTGACGTGCTTCTTCCTGATCCTTTGATGCCCTTTCAAAAATGGCAGCAATCTCCGCTTCGCTATAGGTCCGGTCTTCTGACATGCGGTTTGAGGAGAACTTTGAATAGGTGGGGGTGCGCTGAATTTAAAGCTAAATATATCCGAAACCGGCTGATTTGTTGCGGTCGGG
>SMXK01000061.1 GCA_004356265.1 Bacteroidota bacterium | reverse complement strand
CGACTTGCGCGGTTTACGAGCCTGTTCATCGGTGAATCGCCGAACTCAAGTGAAGTCACAATCATCAACCCGGAGATCCTTGATTTCGCGGAATCGGGCGGTGCACTCACTGCGGTTGCTGCAGGTACGATTGAGATTGAAAACAGGGCATTGGGATACACAATCCAATATTTTCTCTCTGACTTTCGTGCGGAACCCATGCGCACGCAGTACGATGGAGAGCCACTCTACACAGAGTTGAAACCGAGCTCGCCGGAAGAGGCAGAACGGTGGAGGTTGAAGAGAAACGAGGCGTTCATGGGATCCTTCAGGCATTTCCTCCTGTCACTCATATCGAATCGGACCAAAGGCCAAGGATTTAAAACGTACAGCAGACCTGGAATGAACCGTTCTCCTGCCGGTACTTTCGAAGGGGGATCCGGAATAAATTCCCGGTTTCCAATCGACCCCGAAAAATTGTTTGTACAGGGAGAAACGGCCACAGAGTATTTGTTGAATTTTGAGGGCTACATCGAAATTGCCTACATGGGTGAAGTAGAGCATCCCTCCTATGCAAAGTGGTCTGGGGCGTTCGGGCGCCGCGGTGAGAGATTCCAGACCTCTTGGATCATTATGGAGAGAGGCCCTACTACGATTGACTACAAGGGCGACATTCTGGATCCATATGGTGTCACCTTCTCCGGTTATCTGGCTTTTGAAAGGGTGGCAGACGAAGTGCCTAAAGAATATCGGCCACGGTAGTTGAGGTACCGGCGGGAAACGAATTCACACCCAAAATGCGTCTTCCAGGTGTTGAATCCCCGGGGACGCAGACGAAAAATCAACTGATATCACGTCAAATCTAACGCGCCAGTGATGAAATTTCCTGGACGCGATAAATGCGCGGGCAGCCGTCGTTATGTGCTGCTGTTTTCTGGAGTCGACGGCACACTCAGGATGACCGTATCGATGAGACCTTACGGATTTTACTTCGACGAATACGAGCGTGCCCGAATGGATCTTCCCCACGAAACGACCTGAACGAACCTCTCTGGTGCCGCGCGGGGGGCCGGGCGAGATACAGATCAGATCGATTTCGTATCTCTTAAATCGATATTTCCTTTCTAGGATGCAGTATCCCATGCTGGCGAGATATTCTGCAGCAACAAGCTCTCCTCTATCCCCGAGCACTTGATTTCGAGATGGCACAGGCGTAAAACGGTTACGGGTTTACATGAATAGAGGCCCGACATGCCGTGTCGTAACGGAAGAAATTCGCTAAATTGATCTTTGTAACTATTGTCTCAAACGCATCCTTCTATTTCAGTCTCAGTGTCTCATTCGCAACATCTCATCACGTTAACTACCGACTTCGGGCACAAGGATGGGTACGTTGCAACACTAAAGGGCGTGATACTATCAATAGCGAGTGATGTGAGGATGATAGACATCTCGCACAATATTGCACCGCATGATATTATGGAGGCCGCTTTCGTTCTGAAACGGGCTGCTCCCTTTTTCCCGTCGGGTACTATTCATCTTGTTGTTGTAGATCCGGAAGTCGGAGACAATCGCCGGCCAATCGGATTAAAATTCAAAGACCAGATTTTTGTTGGTCCTGATAATGGACTCTTGTCACTTGTCCTGTCAAGGGAAGCGGTGTCTCAGATAGTTCAATTGACGAATAAAACCTTCTGGCGAGACCGTGTTTCGAGTCGACCCTTCAATGCTCGAGATGTATTAGCCCCGGCAGCTGCGCATCTCTCGAACGGAGTTGCACTGTCAAATATGGGCGAACAGACTCAAGAATTGCACCCCATGCATTGGGCCTTGCCAATTGCAGACCAACAAGGAGTTCAGGGGTGGATTGTGCATATCGACCGGTTCGGAAACTGCATTACGAATATTCACCGCAGTATCATCGAGCCTATTCAGGGAGACCGGGTCTTCAAATGTTATGTCGGCAATACCGTGCTGAATGAAACGGGTTGTGATTACCATGAAGCCGAAGCTGGTGACCCGGTGCTGATGTTTAACAGCGATGATCTCCTTGAGGTCGCGATAAACCGCGGCAGTGCAGCAACCTTGCTCGACATATCCAAAGGCGCGCCGGTGAACATCGTTTTCGGCGAAGAAAAAACTTTATCATTCCAGAATTCCTTTTTCGACAGTGACCAACCGACACAGAAATAATTGCGCCCATCGGATATATGCCCTGGCGACTCTGCTGAGCAGGGACTCGCGATCAGCCGCCGGAAAGGTTGAGTTGATTGTAAAAAATGCCCGTGCAGATAGCGGTAAAGATGCTCTCTCAATCCGCAATCTGATCGACGCGCTTGAAGTACTCGAATTTGGTGTACCTGACGAGGGCTCAAACACGGAATTATCTGACTTGACCGATTTTGCACCGACTGATTCTGATCCGACCGATATTGTCCCGACCGATTCTGAACAGATAATCTCTAAGTCAGAGACCGTCAGCGACGCCCAAAAGGACGAGCCGGGAACGGAATCTGTTGAATCAGTCGAGTTGCGTCGATCCGTTCTGCCGTCTCTGAATCCTCCAGATGAGGTCACTCAGGACGAGGCAGCGCGACTTGTTCAGTCCAGAATAACTGCCTTTATTCTTGGCCTGAAAAAGCGAGACAAGTATAATTTGTGGGTTGGCATTCAGCCTGATCTTCCGGAACGAATGGAATTAGCACAGGCCTCTATTCAGGAAATATCGCTTGAAATCACTTCTGAGCTTACTCCGACAGAACACAGAGTTTACGCGGGAGCGATCGACAACACCGTTATCAGATCTGCCTGTCTCCAGTATTTTGGCGGACTTGAATTCCGGCTGAGTTCAAGTCCGGAACTTGAGTCCATTCGTGACAGTCTTGATCTCGCGGAACCTATAGCAGGACAACCGACTAACCCAGTGCCACCGCCCGGGGCTTCGACCAGTGCCAGGAATTTCTCCTTTCGACGCTCCCTCTTCTACGGATTCGTCATTGTTGTTGGCGCGTACGGAGCAAATTGGCTCTACCGGACAGGGATGCCCGGTCCGCCTGAAAGGGATATTATTCGAATGAGTATACAAGCATCGGATAGAAGTAAAGTTGATTTCCCGACGACCAGCATGGAACAGGCAGAGCGATACATTCTTGATCGGACCGGAATCCGGGTCAGATCTCCCGAAATTGAATCTGCGTCCCTCCTTGGTGTCAGCCTTATCGACCTGCCCTCGGACCTGGAGGCCCCTGCTTTTTTTTATCGGGATGAATTAACCGGTGACAAATTTCCAATATTTGTTTATTCGTATGCCTTCGTTAATAGAAACAGTAAGACTGTAGATATTTCGCCTCAAATAATGAACAGGATAGAGGACGCTTCTAAGTTCGGCGTGCGAATGACCGACGAGCATGCTGCTCTAGTCTGGCGCCATAGGGATGACATTCTGATCGCCATCATCCGGTCCAATCCTGACGATCTTGTCGACCGAATTGCGATTTTATAACAGGTTGTCCAACCTGGTTCTAACTCTGCCCTGCTTCTTCGACCGACGGTAGAGTAATTCTGAATACCGTTCCCTGTCCAGGTTTGGAAGATGCCAGTACGAGTTGCCCGCCATGGTATTCTCGGATGATCCGCTGCGCTAAGCTGAGACCGAGACCCCAGCCCCTTTTTTTCGTGCTGTAACCGGGCTTGAAAATATTTTTGTGATTTCGCCGGTCTATCCCTTTCCCGGAATCCTGAATATCAATCACGGCGTTGCCATTCTCTCGCGATCCGGAAATACGTATCGCTCCCGACTCGCCCTCAAGCGCATCGAGCGCATTCTTTATCAAGTTCTCTATCACCCATTCGAACAAATCTGCATTGAGCGGCAAAACGATTGTCGGATCAACATTTACTTCCAGGGTCACGCCGCCTGCCTGCTGAGGAAACCGAGCCTGCATGTACTCACAGACACTCCCAATCACCAGATCCAGTGATTGCGACTCGAGCCGGGGCATAGATCCGATGTCGGAAAACCTGCTGGTTACCCGGCTCAATCGATGAATGTCCTGCTCAATCTCCGCGTAGGCCGGGTTTTCAGGCCCCTCAGAATTATCGTTCAAACGCAAGACTTCCAGCCAACCCATCAAACTCGAGATCGGAGTTCCAAGCTGATGTGCTGCTTCCTTTGCCATCCCAACCCACAAACTGCTCTGCTCACTCCGGCGGATGTACGAAAAACCGATGTAGGCAACTCCTACGAAAAGCGCGACAAAACCGAGCTGGATATACGGAAACCATCGAAGCGTCTGCACGAGAGCTGACTCTCCGTAATACAGAGTCTGGACCAACCTGAGGGGTTCGTCTCGTCCTTCAATCGGATACGTCACAGAAATTAATATCGGATCATTCCTCTCTCCCATCTTCAGAGCAATGTCCGTGAGTTCATCTCTGATCTTTTTATATGCAAGTGTATCGACCTTTGATAACGAATCAACTTCGCTGTACGACTGATACTCTACGTCCACATTCCACCAGGAGGTTGGCATACCCACCGAGGAGTCTACGAGAATAGCCGGAATGTTGAATGCGTTTGGCTCCAGAAAAGTACTGTAGATAAAATCCAGATCGCCCGAGGAAGGCATCGTACGCGCCCAGGACATGGCTCGCCTGAAATCGTCAACGAGGCCATCTGAATACAGTCTCGTCAAGGGTGTTTCAGCACCCGACCTGTCAAACGCAGATTCGAGATACCGAAACTCATTCTGATACGGGTTGACGGCTGACTCTTCTGCTACGCGAAATACCTCCTGAATAGATTTGCCCCAAAGCGTGGCGATGGCGGTTTCCTGCTGACGCAAACGATGGACAAGATCGTTAGTATACCAGAGAGACGTAAATGCTATCGATACCGCGAAAATCAGGAGGCCCCATTTGAGGTTTACTGATACACGGTAGGCTTTCATTGTGGTCTGAAAAGGTCTGGTTTACCGCTGAATAGTCTGAGACCGTTTTGGGCCTGTCGAGACCATTGATACCCGAACGCCCGTCTCCTGTTCAATAAAAGAAATATACTCCTGG
>SMXK01000060.1 GCA_004356265.1 Bacteroidota bacterium | reverse complement strand
TCTCTGATGGCCCCGGGTGGGCGTATCGGAACAGCGGTTTGATGTTGCATTCTCAATCCGCGGCCAGCATGCTCAAAGACCAGAACTTTCCTGTTTCAATCGAAGTCCAGCTGCTGGGGGGTAACGGAATCGATGATCGCACGACGTTAAACCTGTGTACGCCCGGTACCAATGTTGTCATGGAAGGTGAGTTGGTGACCAGGCATTGTGTCAATTCTACATCGGCCACATTCCATGGTGACGACTGGGTTACGGTTGAAATTGAAGTTCTGGGTTCGGACCGATTCATCCATCGAATCAACGGCGACACGGTTTTGCAGTACGAATCGCCTCAGGTGGGAGGAGGAAATGTTGATAATTACGATTCGACACTATTTGCAGAGGGCGAATTACTTGACGGCGGATATATAGGACTGCAGAGCGAAAGTCATGCAATCGAATTCAGGACCGTTCGGTTACTCAATCTGAAGGGGTGTATGAACCCTGATTCTGAATCCTTCAAGACCTATTTTGTCGAAAATGATGCCTCTGTCTGTGAATAAATAGAATCATGAATTTCAGGTCGGTCAGCTAAAGATCGGATGCGTCCAGCGCGATACTAAAGGGAAATAATCTCTCTATCAGTCCTGTGATAAAATGAACTCCGAATCGAATTCTTCGCATCCAGTTGGAATCGGGCTGGCGATTACTACCGGCATTCTAGGCGCTTTATACTTTTTCAGATTTTTAAAGCCGGCGGTAGAACGGCATTTCAAGAAACGGCCAGATCGGGAAACACAGGCATCCGCACGTCTGACGCTTATTCGGCGCCGGAATCGAGCAAGTTAGAATATATTTTTTTTGCATTTGCCCCGGGCGGGTGCAACTTTTCAGGGTCTTCGAGTCGTAGATTCCCCACTGGTGATTTTGCAGAGGACGGTGTTAGAGTTAGATTACAAGCCCGACTTTAAACACGTGAACATGTTTGACAACAAAACCATAACCCAGTTCTAATGTCGAGACCAATTCGATCTATCCATGAACTTGGCGCCCTCGTGGAGAGCGCCGCGCAGGCAGAAGGTGTCCGTCGTGGCGACCTGAACCCGGGCGACGTCTTGATGCTTTATACTCAGAATTCCATTTATACTGCCCGTGTGTTGTCACACAATAAGTTTCGTGTTTCTGGAGGTTGGTTTGATTTGAATAATATGCCCGGCTTCGAAACGACGATTGTGGGTTGTACTTGGGGTGGATCGAGCATTCATCGTGATTTTGTTGCCAGCTGTGGTATGCGAACTGAATTTGGAAATCGGGTCCTCACGTCCATTCTACAACGCGTCGTAAGGATTCCTGCCCCGATACTGAATTGAGGCGCAATCGCTTGCGGTCTTGTTAGATTCTTCGATGATCATCTTCACCGGTGGTGCGTATCTTCACCGGATTAGGAGAATTATCCAATACCTGAGTATATGGCCGCTGTAAAATCACTTCCAACAATTATTCAGGGCGGGATGGGAGTTGGAGTTTCCAACTGGTGTCTCGCCAATGCTGTTGCGCGCTGTGGTCAGATGGGTGTGGTTTCAGGAACCGCACTCGATTCTGTCATTGCCAGACGCCTTCAGTTAGGAGACCTTGATGGGAGCCAGAGACGGGCAATCTCGCACTTCCCGTGGCCTGAAATGGCCAAACGTGTGCTGGACCGTTATTACGTTGCTGACGGAAAGCCGGATGAAAAAAAACATAAACTGATCTCGTTGCCTAGTCTTCGCATCAAGAAGGCAGCTGCAGAATTGTTGATCGTCTCAAATTTCATTGAAGTCTTCCTTGCCAGAGAAGGTCATGACGGACCAGTTGGAATTAACTTCCTCGAGAAGATTCAGCTGCCCAACATGCCGTCGTTCCTTGGTGCCATGCTGGCCGGAGTCGATTTTGTACTGATGGGAGCTGGTATACCGTTGCAGATCCCGGGCATTCTTGATGGGCTGGCGCGATGGGACGAAGTCCAGATGCGTATTTCAGTCGCTGAGAACAAAGAAAAACATACTTTTTTACAGAAATTCGACCCTAAGGAGTATTGCCCTGCGGATCAACCGAAATTAAAACGTCCTAAATTTTTGGCAATTATCTCGTCCGATATTCTGGCCAAAACTTTTGTTCGTCGCGCGTCCGGTTATACCGACGGGTTCATCGTTGAAAACTGGACTGCTGGAGGGCACAATGCTCCTCCGAGACGAGTTGATCGGTCCGCTCCACCCCCGGAGGTGTATAGCGAGAAAGATGATGCGAATCTGGAGAACATGAGGGCGATCGGACGCCCATTCTGGCTTGCCGGTGGATTTTCATCTCCTGAAAAAGTTCAGGAAGCTCTGGATTCCGGGGCTACCGGGGTTCAGTTGGGGACCATTTTTGCCTACAGTGAAGAATCAGGCATCATGTCGGAATACAAGAAGGACGTTGTAGACATGTATTTCGATGGAACACTGAAGGTCAAAACTGATTTCCGGGCATCTCCCACAGGATTTCCGTTCAAGACGATTACTACAGAAAAAGCGGTCACCAATCCGAAAGTTGGTAAAGAGAGAAAACGTATCTGTGACCTGGGTTATCTGAGAGAATTGTATGTCGTCGAAGGCGAGAAAGTCGGTTACAGATGTGCAAGTGAGCCGATAGAACAGTACGTCAAGAAGGGGGGGACAGAAGAAGCTACCGAAGGACGACACTGTTTGTGCAATGGACTGATGGCAACGATTGGGTTGGGTCAAATGCGGGACAACGGAGATGAACCCCCTGTCATCACATCAGGAGACGATTTTACGTTTCTGGACAGACTTTCGGAGTCGAGAATCGAGACTTACTCCGCGACCAGAGTTGTCGAATATTTGTTAGACGGGGTCGTTGTGCCTGATCCAGAGCCCGAGCCAGAGCCGGAGCCGGTCGACCAAGTCGTAGCCTGATCCCCGGGGCGACACTCCTTTATATACGTGCCTCAGAGGCCCTGTATGATCAGATTCGAATCTTGAGCAGCATCTGGATTTGACTCACGCGGGGCTGAAGTCTATTTTCGGGTCCTGAAGCGGATATCGTTACCCACCGACATCACGTACTGCTTCGGTTGACCTATTGGCCACCCCGAAAGATTTATGAGGATTATCCACGTCCGGATTGCGGCCATTGCGCCTGCTCGGCTATCCGCTTATCGTGCTTTTGCATGGGCGATAGCGCTGATTGTGGTTTCGGCAACGACGCCGGATTCTACCGCCCAGATGTTTGTTCAGCACACACCTGGAAGACTGCACACCAATCAGAGCGCAAAGATCTATCTGAGCTACAGCGGTGCGGAAAAATTTGATGGCAGTTATCTCGCTCTTCCGATAAACTGGACACTTCGGGATGTCGTGCTGTTGTCAGAATCCGGCATTCCTCAGGGAATCTCATTTAAACAGTCCGAGCAATATGATAATCGATACTATTTGTTCGCAGACAACGGGTTTTCGGACAAAGACCAGATTGTACTTGAATTTGAGACAGGCAGTCTGACCAGCGCCGGGATGATTCGGATGGTGCCGTTCCAGATGGACCGAAGGCGATTTGAACCGATACCACGGATGTTCGAGGCGGATGCGGTCAGCGCCAGGTTTAACGTATATGATCCTATCTTATTATCTCGCAACAGAGTGCTGAAACTGGTGTATGATCAGCCCGGTGTAGTGATACCTATGAAGGACTTGCCTGACCTCTCAACAGGTAGGTCATATACCGCAGAACTGTGGTTGAAAACTGCCACAAGCGATGCCATTGTCCTGTCAACGTGGGATGGAAATGAGGACACGTCTTATCCGATTGAGCTGACAATAGATGAATCGGGTCACATTGTGTTTTTTAAAGGTGTTAAGGGAGAGCACCAGACCATGCGAAGTAACGAACCTGTTGCCGACGGAACGTGGCATCATGTCGCTGTTACATACGATAACGATGCCGGAATCAGTCGCCTGCTGATTGATGGCAACCCTTCGGATTCTTTGTTCGGAGCTACTGATCTTGCCATCGAGCAACCACAATTTTTCTCTATTTCCGGGCGTGCGATTCGGCAGACGCGAGATTCCGACGATCAAAAAAGGTTAAATGCACTTGTTGACGAAGTCCGTCTCTGGCCCGAAGCTTTGTCAGTGAATGTTATTCGGCGCGGTATGCGTCAGGCGATGAAGACCTCCGTCAAGAACATGCTCGTACTTTCTTTTGACGAGGACGTGCAAGAATCGCCCGTCTCCAGGAGGATTCGACATCTGGACCTGGTGCAATCAGATCTTTCGTTTCATGAGGAACTGAGACGGTTTGAGCTTCAGGTTGATGCAGGAACAGTGCTCTTGAGTTGGATCGGTGAAGATCCCGAAACAGTTGGATTTACCGTCGAGAGATCTGTCGATGGAGCAAATTTTGAGGACTTGTCAATAGTTATTGCCAATATCGATGAATCAGGATCAGAAGGATCGTACCGATACCGGGATATCGACGCACCCGATTCCGTAGCATTCTATCGAATCAGGCAACGATATTCAGACGGAGCAGAACGAGTCTCTACTCCCATAAAAGTCGGGATGGGTTCAGATGATGCATCCCTCTCAGCATCACTCACGGGAAATTATCCAAACCCGTTCAACCCAGTTACTACCATTACCTACGTCGTTCGGGAGCAGGATGATTTGGAAATAACGGTTTGGGATCTCGCCGGACAGCAGATTATTATCCTGTATACCGGTTCGCAGACTCCGGGAGAGCATCAGGTTGTTCTTGACGCCCGGGAATATCCGAGCGGGACATACTTTGTCCGATTACAATCGGGTACAGGCGTGTCTTCCCGGCGGATCGTCCTGATGAAATAGAACAGTCTGTATGCGCAAATGAGTGAGCCTGAGAAGCTGGAAGGGAAAAGCCGAAAAAACAGTGTAATTCCGTTTATTCCGGCCTCTGAATCCCTTCCTGAAATCACTCTGAAGGCTGTCATTCTGGGTTTCAGTTTGTCAGCGCTTCTGGCGGGCGCCAATGCATATCTGGGTCTGAAAGTTGGAATGACTGTTTCGGCCTCAATTCCTGCTGCGGTGATCTCGATGGCGCTGCTGAGACTCTTCAGACAGCACAACATCCTCGAAAATAACATTGTTCAGACAGCTGCGTCGGCTGGAGAAGCGCTTTCGGCAGGTGTGATATTTACACTTCCTGCACTGATCATGCTCCAATACTGGACGAAGTTTGAATTTTTACCGACCCTTGCCATATCGGCTGCCGGGGGGATTCTGGGGGTATTGTTTACGATTCCGCTGAGGCGTGCCCTCATTGTGGAGGCGAAATTGCAATTTCCAGAAGGTGTTGCCACTGCTGAAGTATTGAAGGCAGGGGAACGTGGGGGAGAGGGCGCCCGACTGATTGGAATGGCGGGACTGGCCGGTGCGTTTCTGAAATTATGCCAGACGGGATTTAAATTGGTTGCAGGCAGCGCAGGTGGGTCTGTGACTGTCGGTGGTGCATTGTTCGGCATCGGTTCTGATCTGGGAGTAGCGTTGCTGGGAGTCGGTTTTATCGTGGGCCTGAACATCGCCGTCCTGGTGTTTGCCGGAGGGGCTATTTCCTGGTTTATCGGCATACCGCTGTTTACTGTTTTCGCCGACCCCGCGCAGATTGCTGCCATAACGAATGGGGCACAGGGATATGCGGCTGCGGAAGAGATCTGGAGTGCACAAATTCGTTATATGGGCGTCGGCGCCATGGCAGCCGGGGGGCTATATGCGTTAATATCGTTGTGGGGCCCGGTTCGGGATGGTCTTCGGTCTTCGCGTGACGCTCTGGCACAGATGAAAATGGGCGGAAGCGATTCCATTCCACGCACAGAGCGGGACACACCAATTCACTTTGTGATTATCGGAACCCTGGCGATGGCCGTTCCGATTCTGATCGTCTTCATGTCAGTCATCGATCAAGACGCGCTGATGATCTCCGACGGCCGGTTCGCCGCTATGTTGGCCTTCTCAGTAGTTTTTGCGCTTGTTGCCGGATTTATTTTTTCGGCTGTTGCAGGATATATGGCGGGACTGGTCGGATCCTCTAACAACCCAATATCGGGGGTTACGATTGCGACGATTCTGACCATTTCCCTCATACTGTTGGCTTTTCTGGGTTCTCAAACAGACTTCGTCGTGGACACGACCAAGGCTACAGCCGCCGCTGCAACCGCAATAATGGTGGGCGCCGTTGTAGCGTGTGCCGCCGCTCTCGCAGGAGACAATCTTCAGGATTTAAAAGCAGGTCAACTATTGGGCGCAACGCCGGTCAAACAGCAGATCATGCAGATGGTCGGCGTGGTGGCTGCGGCGATCGTGATTGCTCCGGTCTTGCAACTTCTGTTCACGGCGTATGGAATGGGAGACGTATTTCCACGAGCGGGAATGGATGCGTCGGAAGCGCTCAAAGCGCCTCAAGCGACCCTGATGAGTTCCGTCGCGAAGGGTGTGTTCACAAGGAATCTACCGTGGGGTATGATCTGGACCGGAGTCGCAATAGCGATCGGGATCATTCTTCTGGATAAGAATCTGGAGGCACGCAAATCAACGTTTCGAGCGCCGGTCCTCGCGGTCGCGGTCGGTATATACCTGCCACTGGAGTTGTCCGTCCCGATTTTCGCGGGGGGCATGATCGCTTTCGCGGTCTCAAGGACGGTGAAAGCACGATGGTCTGATGGTGAAAAACGTAAGACAGAACAAAATAACGCGACGACCAGAGGTCTGTTGTTCGCATCGGGTCTGATTACCGGGGAGGCTCTGGTAGGCATTTTACTCGCGATCCCGTTTGCGGCCAGCCAGAGCACAGACGTTCTGGCACTGGCGCCACAAGGATTCGAAACTATCGCTGATATTTTGGGCATTATTGGATTTTCATTGTTCTGCGTGTGGTTGTATAAAGTGGCTAAAGGAAAACAGACCCTAAT
>SMXK01000059.1 GCA_004356265.1 Bacteroidota bacterium | reverse complement strand
TTCGTTCAGCCAGTACATGTTGATCTGGTATGCTGGCATTCCCGAAGAAACAGTTTTTTACCGTCACAGATTTGAGCACGGGTGGGAATCGTATAGCGCATTTTTGTTACTTGGTCATTTCGTGATTCCATTTTTTGCTCTGATCTCCAGGCCCGCTAAGAGGACTCTTCCGGTACTCACGTTTATGAGTGTATGGGTCCTGGGCATGCACTGGTTTGATTTCTTCTGGATTGCGATGCCAACCGCGATCGATCATGCTTCGATGCAACTGGTCAATTTCACGTCAGTTATCGGATTATTCGGAATATTGATCGCGAGCGTGATGTACAGGCTTGGCAGGCACAGTTTGGTTCCGCAGAACGACCCACAGCTCACCAAATCACTCAATTTTACCAATTCATAGACGCTCGCGCAGCGCAAGAAGTTATGGATGTTTCACACGTTCAGGACGAATTCGAAGTTCAAGGTGAGGGCCTTTCGGCAGGTCCAGTAATCGGAGTTGTTCTCGCGATTGCGGCGATGGTAATGATGGCCACCGTTCTTACAGTGAACATCACCAACATGAAGTTCCAAGATGCGCGGATAAATTCTACTTCGTTTTCAGGGTACCCGTTGTTGGAAGACACCCGGTCTGCGGCTGCCGTGATGTTGTCTGAAAGTGGTGCGGTAGCAGGTGAAGATGGGGTATACCGGATTCCTATCGGAACCGCAATGCAGTTGGTTGTGGAGGACGCCGCTTCTAATTAAATGCGGAACAACAAGATACATATTATAAATAAAATTCTGGCATGTCTTGGCTTGTCTGCCTTGTTGCTGACAGGATTTATAACCGAGGTTTTCTCGCAGGAAATACCCGACTGGCTTGTTACTCAGAAGTCGGCTGCCCGGCCTGACAATCTACCTGCCGTATTTGATGGCGTAGGTATTGATGAAAAGCTGGGTGCAACGATACCGTTATCACTTGTATTTCAAGATGAGTCTGGTGCCGACGTTACCATCGGCAAGTATTTTGGAAATGGTCGGCCGGTTGTATTGAACTTCGCCTATCACAATTGCCCCATGTTGTGCAGTGTGATGCTTGAAAGTTTTGCCAAGACATTGCGTGATCTTGAACTCGGCCTTGGCGATGAATTTAATGTTCTTACTGTCAGTTTTTCGGCCGTCGAAACAGCTGACCTCGCAGCGAGGCAAAAAGAAAAATATCTTAAGACAGTTGACCGACCAGGAGCAGAAGAGGGTTGGCATTTCCTGACCGGGTCTGAAGAAAACATAAGCGCCCTGGCGCAGGCTACAGGATTCAAATTTAAATGGGTTGAAAGTACTAACGAATACGCCCACCCTGCTGCATTGATGTTTTTGTCAGACGATGGTGTTATCACCCGTTATTTACACGGCATGGCATTTCCGACTGTTGATGTCCGACGGGCGATCGTAGAGGCTTCTCGCGGCGAGATCGGTACAGCCTTTGATCGAATCATTATGTATTGCTACCGCTACGACGCGACAGCCAATTCGTATGTGATTCACGCCCAGAATCTTATGAAAATAGCCGGTTTACTTACGTTACTCGTCGTCGGCCTTGTGTTGACCGTCTTCTGGAGAAGGGAGCGCCAACGACAGGTTCGCAACATGACCGAAAAACATGTTGGGGCTACCGAGTTCGGATGAGAAACCACTGCGGGCACAAAAAAGAATTGCATAATCAAATAAGGTTTAATCGATAATGGGAGACCAAAGCACGGGATGGCTTCCTGATCCGATGTCGACATTCGCCGGCGAAGTCGACACGCTCTTCTATTTTACGCTGTATGTCAGCACCATCATATTTGTCGCAGTGATGGCGGCGATGGTTTATTTCGGTATTCGCTACCGCAGACGCAGCGAAACTGAAGTACCTGAATTCGTACGCGAGAGCCGGATTCTGGAGACAACCTGGGTCGTCGTGCCGACGATCCTTGTTATGATCGTGTTCACGTGGGGTTTCAAGGTGTTTGTAGACCTTCAGACGGCTCCGCCTGATTCGTATGAAATCACCGTTCGGGGTGCACAATGGTTCTGGGAATTTCAGTATGACACCGGAGTTACGTCCGCCAATGAGTTGTACGTACCGGTTAATCGACCGATCAAACTCAGAATGACGGGCTCTGACGTCTTGCACAGTTTTTTTATTCCCGCGTTCCGTGTCAAGATGGATGTGATACCGAATCGGTACACCTCTGTCTGGTTTGAGGCGATAGAAATTGGAACTTATCAGGTTTTTTGTACAGAATATTGCGGGACAAACCATTCTGCCATGCTCGCAACCGTCCATGTCGTATCGCAGGAAGATTTTGATGCCTGGATGGTAGCTCAGGATCAGGATTTACCTCCGGCTGAACTCGGTGAGCGGCTGTTCCGGCAGTATACCTGCGTCGTATGCCATGTAGACACCAGCGTGGGACCGAATCTGGCGGGAATATTCGGTTCAGAGCGCGAGCTCACAGATGGATCGACTGTTATTGCAGACGAGGACTATTTACTTGAATCCATCGTGAACCCGAGTGCCAAGGTCTCCAGTGGATATGGTCTGCAGATGCCTGCGACTTTTGGAACCATGAGTCAGAAGCAATTGGATGGTCTGATTGCGTACATCAAGACGTTGTAAAACCTGCCGCTAACCGACCACAAGCTTTAATTCAACAGATTTGAAACGCACTTTGTGCGCAAGAGAATATGAGTGCAACTGCACAAGATGCTTCGATTAACTTTCTGAACTACGACAAGTCGTTGAAGTCGTGGCTCTTTACGAAGGATCACAAACGAATCGGCCTGATGTATCTGGTGGCCGTTTCCATTGCCTTCCTGGCTGGCGGAATATTGGCCTTACTTGTCCGGCTCGAATTGCTCGGTCCCGGGGAAACGATCATGGGCCCGGACCAATACAATCAATCGTTTACGCTTCATGCTGTGTTGATGGTTTTTGCCTTCATCATCCCGGCGGTACCGGCTGTATTCGGCAACTTCGTACTGCCGCTGCAGCTCGGCGCCAAGGACGTCGCATTCCCTAAACTGAACCTGGCCAGCTTTTATATATACCTGATCGGCGTCGTCATTGCCATGAGCGCTCTTCTGGTTGGTCGGATCGATGGTGGATGGACATTTTACGCTCCTTATTCTGAACGGGTGGGAGACAGCATATTATATGTCACAACAGGTGTGTTTGTGATGGGCTTTTCGTCCATTTTGACGGGTCTGAACTTCATTGTTACGGTTCACAAAATGCGTGCACCCGGCCTCACGTGGAACCGGCTTCCGCTATTTGTCTGGAGTATTTATGCAACGGCAATCGTACAGGTGCTTGCGACGCCGGTGATCGGTATTACTATGGTGCTGCTTTTTCTGGAGCGTTTCCTGTCCATAGGAATATTTGATCCGGCCCTCGGGGGTGACCCGGTACTTTTCCAGCACTTTTTCTGGTTCTATTCGCATCCGGCTGTCTACATCATGATCCTTCCGGCCTTCGGAATCGTTTCGGATCTGATAGGTACGTTCTCGAGGCACCGCGTTTCCGGATATTTGTTTGTTGCGCTTTCCTCGGTCGCCATCGCGTTCCTGGGTTTCCTCGTCTGGGGGCATCATATGTTTGTGTCCGGTCAATCGGCTACATCCTCGATCGTGTTTTCCCTTTTGACATACCTGATCGGTATCCCGACCGGAGTCAAGGTGTTGAACTGGGTTACGACGTTGTACAAAGGATCGATTTCGTACAAAACCCCGATGTTATATGCGCTCATGTTCCTCTTTACATTCAGTATTGGTGGATTCACCGGAGTGATGGTGGGCGTATTAGGCATCGACATTCATTTGCATGACACCTATTTCGTAGTCGCTCATTTCCATTACGTGATGATGGGCGGATCTGTAATTGCAGGGCTCGGCGCATTGCACTACTGGTGGCCAAAAATGACCGGTCGGATGTATAATGAACGGCTCGGAAAAATCGCTGCGACGCTCGTGTTTTTTGGCTTCAATCTGACGTTTTTTCCGCAATTCATCATGGGAAGTCGCGGAATGCCGAGACGGTATTACGATTATCTGCCTGAGTTTCAACAGATGCATCAACTCTCCACCTATGGCTCATGGGTCCTGGGGGTCGGACTTTTCATGATTCTCGGATACTTGCTGATGTCTCTGAAAACGGGTAAAAAAGCTCCTTCGAATCCTTGGGGAGCACTTACCCTAGAATGGACGCATACGACGCCTCTGCCGCATCCACACAACTTCACCCAGACACCAGTAGTTGTCCGCGGTCCTTACGATTATCACCTGGTTCCTGAGATGTTTGAAAACGCAGCTGAAGACGGTTCAGTAAAGTCAGTTCACGATGTAAGTCAGCCGGCGAGTTAAGCCGCCTCTAATCAGGTCAATTTTTAATCTTGAAATTCCAGACAAGCGCATTATGGCAAGTCATCCTTTAGACGGGCACCCGGCTCACCTGGAGCACCATTTTGTCTCATCAGAACAGCAGTTCGATGCGGCAAAGATGGGTATGTGGTTGTTTCTGATAACGGAAATTCTTCTATTCAGCGGGATGTTCGTTTTATACACGGTGTATCGATCCTGGCATCCGGAAGTATTCGCCCTCGTTTCTGAAGTTCTTGACTGGCGAATGGGCGGATTTAACACATTGGTCCTGTTAGCATCTTCCTTCACGGTGGCGCTCGGTATCCACTACGCGCAGAAGAATGATAATCGGAAGCTGATTATCAACCTCGTATTAACGCTGATTTTTGCGTTGATCTTTCTGGTTGTGAAGTATTTCGAATACACTGGCAAATTTGCACACGGAATATATCCAGGGGCGGCTTTCGATCCTCATGGTATAGTCGACGGGCTCGACTACGCGAAGTATAACGTCCCTTACGCGGCGCAATTTTTCAGTATTTATTTCGTGATGACCGGAATCCATGCCTTCCACGTGATCGTGGGAATTGGTGTGTTCATATGGATCACGTTGCGCGCGTCAAGAGGCGAATTTTCTGCCGCCTATTATACTCCTGTTGAATTAACGGGCCTTTACTGGCATCTGGTTGATATCATCTGGATTTTCCTGTTTCCTCTGTTATACCTCATTTAGCACGACAATCAGATGTCCCAAGCAGAACATCATATCGTTCCGATTAAGACGTTGACGGCCGTCATCGCTGTTCTCGGAGTATTGACAATCGTTACAGTCGCCGCTGCTCAGTTTGATTTGGGATCGTTTAACGTTCCAATTGCGCTCCTGATCGCTACGATTAAGGCTTCATTCGTTATTTCGATTTTCATGGGCCTGAAATACGGTAACAAAACCAATGCGCTTATTCTCGCGGTCGGTTTAATTATGGTGGTCGTGTTTGTCACTTTTATCCTGCTGGACACGGAATTCCGTGGTGACACGTCTGCAACCGAGTCGGGTACAATAATGCAGAGCGAACAAACAATGCCAGCCGCAGAATCACATTGACGCCGGTGGTGATTTACTCGGCGTTTATCTTGTCCAGGTTTTTGACCATGAAGTCGGCCAGGGCGTCGTACGAATTGTCCAACGTTTTGCGCAGAGACTTGTCTTCCACACCTGCGTGACCCGAAACGATTTTCAGAATATAACAGGGCACTCCGTGCATGGCGGCTACGTAGGCGGCAGCATAACCGGTCATATCAGTAATATCTGCGATCCGTTGCCAGTAGCTTAACTCTGTAGCACCGGAGACCGTGTGATCTTGCGTTACGAGCGTGACTCCATCGATCTTTGGGAAGGGTGTTGCAAGGGGCATTCTGGGATACGACGGTGTAGCCAGTTCAATCCGGTCGCCTTCAAATACCTGTTGGGCACCCACGATTTCACCGACTTTCAACTCGCTGACCAGAGAGGTGCAGGTACCGGCGTGTAATAGTCCGGACAGTTTGTAATGAGTGAGCAGCCGATCCGTCCTGAGAGTTGCCTTTATTTTTCCGATCCCAAGAACAGAGACTAAATAATCATCGTCATGTAAAGCTTCGCCTTCAGAGAGGCCGCTAAAGCGTCCGCGCTCGTAATTGTTGAGAAACGGTTCGGCTTCTTCCGTCGTTGAAAACACGATTCCGATCATGGAGCAAGGGTATCTGGTCTGAGGATGATGTTGTGTATTTCGGAAAAATGACTCATGATGGAATCATTTTCTGATTAAGGGAAGTTACGAGTCGCCATGAAAATTACCGAACTTCTTCATAACGCTACGGACCCTCAATATTCCTATGAGATCATTCCTCCGAAACGAGGTGGATCAGCTAACGACCTAATCGAAGTGGTAAACGGCCTGATTGATCTCGAGCCGCCTTACATTGATGTTACGTCGCATTCTGCGCAGGTATATTACGAAGAACAGGCGGGGGGGACGTGGAAACGACATGTAAAACGAAAACGTCCCGGTACGCTTGGAATGTGCGCTGCAATCCGTGGGCGGTTCGGAATTGAAACGGTTCCGCATCTGCTCTGTTACGGATTTTCGCGTGAGGAGAGCGAAGATGCGCTGATCGAACTGAATTATTTGGGCATTCAGAATGTGATGGCGTTGCGCGGTGATGATAACGGATACAAAAAACCGCTTATAAACGATCGAACTCGCAATGAATTTGCCAGTGATCTCGTGAAGCAAATTTCTGATATGAATCAGGGTCGGTACCTGGAAAATCTGATTGACTCTTCGCCTTCAGATTTTTGTGTAGGTGTTGCGGGTTATCCGGAGAAACATTTTGAAGCGCCCAATCTTACCTGGGATATTCTTAATCTGAAGCGGAAGGTAGAAACCGGCGCGGCCTACATCACCACTCAGATGTGTTTCGACAACCAGCAGATTATTGAGTTTGAGAAAAAATGCAGAGAGGTTGGTATTACAGTCCCGATTATTCCGGGTCTGAAAATTCTGACGAGCAAAAAGCAGCTGATGTCTCTACCAAAGAATTTTGCCGTGCAAATTCCTGAGGCACTGGCTGCAGAAGTTGAATCAGCAAAAGAAGGGCACGTCCACGAGGTTGGAATTGAGTGGGCTAAAAAACAGAGTGAAGAGCTGATCGAAGCAGGGTTCCAGAACATTCATTTCTACCTGTTGATGACGTCTAAACATGTTCGTAAAGTTGTTGGACCTCTTCGGAAGATGGCCTGAATCGGAGTCGATTCGCCCTGCACATTGCAGTTTTTTCAAGCTTGACTGCTTTCTCAGAAATCGAGGGCTGCCAGGTATTTGTCTTCTAACACTCGCATAGCATCTTTTCCGTCTACCACCGCATCATTGTAGCCCGCCAGATGTAAGACTCCGTGTGCGACATAGCGTACGAGCTCATTTTCGAGAGTTGCGCCAAATTCTTCATACCGCTCGAGAGCCGTTTCAACGTCTATATAAACTTCTCCCTCAATTCCCTCTGTTGACTCGTCGATCAGAAACGACAGAACATCGGTGTTGAAGTCGTGCTGGAGGTAGTTTTTATTCAGATCCCTGACCAGACGGTGCGAGCCGAACACAACTCCAATTGATTTCCAGGAGATATTTTCAGAATCCAGAACCAGCCGGACAAGTGACTCAACCTTCACATCTGACACGGCCTGAGTGGCATCGTCAAATGCCCAGGTTACTTCAACCCGGTTATCCGAGGTCATCAAAAAGACTTTCGGTGATCGATAATGCAACGCTGCTCATGATGAGCTCTGGCGGTAAAAGTGTAAAGTCTGTGGAGAAAAGCCTGGTATCCACATTCGCGTATAGTGAACATCCGACAGCTCGTTCGACCACCAGTCCATTGGCAGCATGTCCAGTTTTTGCGACGAATATTACTTCTCCCAGTTCCTTGGATGCTATAAATCCCGTGCACCCCTGAAGCTGCAGAAACGATGAGGTTGCATATACAGAAACCAGGTTGGAGTGCCCGCTGTCTTCAATTTCCTCCGGAACGGGTACTGACGTATGTATTTCAAGCGCAATACGACGTCCGGACTCCTCGCTGAAAAGCTCAAACCGAGCCACTTTCCCATCCCATTTCGCAGGGACTTCAAGGACATCCTCGATTCTCTTTATGTCTTCGTCTGTAAAGGAAAAGGCCATTTCTGGGTCAGATTCATTCACGCGTTCGAGGCGTGTTGCGGTGTCGAAATAAGGTACATGAAGATAGCCGATGACCCAGCGAAATCCAACGAATCGAGACGGTGCGAACGGGTCTGTCGATGTCTTACCGGACGATTCACGACGTATCTTCAGGCGAAAGTCCTACCTTATTACCCCGAACACATTAGGTTTCCCGACATTTTCAACCCGGCTGGATATTCGAACAAAATGGCTCGATTAATCATGGTGACAGCAGCACTCGCGGGTGCAATTGCTGTTGGACTGGGCGCATTTGGAGCGCATTATATCAAAGACCTGTTGTCTCCGTCTCGATTCGACGTTTATGAAACAGGTGCACGATATCTGTTGGTCCACGCTGTAGTAATGTTATTTACCGGCTATTGGATGTCAAAATCGCCTGATCGATTGTTGACAGGGGCCGCTATTGCATTCCTGACAGGGATGATTGCATTCAGCGGAAGTTTGGTACTTCTGGCCGCAACCGGTATCCGGATTTTGGGCGCGATTGCCCCGATTGGTGGTGCCGGGTTTATAATCGGTTGGTTGTTGCTTGCGGTCGCGGCGTGGAAAAGTATTCCCGGTCCGGGCGGACCTAGTTGATTTCTTCTTCTGAGAATAACATGGTCATACTCGGGACCAAGTTCAGCTCACGGGCTTTGCTGATCAGTACATCGGCCGCGTCATCTGCCGTTGAGTACGACCCGATTTCATCGCTGTCTACCGCCAGGGCATACCCGATGTCATCTTCCTGACCGGGTTCGTATTCTTCCCACTCAGTCGCCAGTTCAACTACAAACATCTCCTCTTCCGGCGAGTACGCGGCGATTATCGACTCGCGAGAGGTAGTCAAATCGATCAGGCTCAGCGTACCAAGCGCATCGTATTCGGCGTCATAGAATAGCGATTCTGCAATCAGCTGTCGGGCGAATTCGTCTGGATCAAAAGACATGATGGACTGGGGGATGGCGTTACAGGGCGGGCGGTACGTCAGGAGCAAGATACGTTTTCAGAAACGTATCTGCTTCAATTCCATTTATGACGGATAGATCCGCATTAAAAATATCACCGAAATGGGACAAGATTCGCTCTGCGACCTCGTCCATTAATACCTCTGATTCAGACTCACGCTCCAGTGATGTAACGTCTCCGTCGGTGATACCGCAAGGAATTATCTGAGAGTACCGATCCAGATCGGTGGAGATGTTAAATCCTATACCGTGCATTGAAACCCATCTGCTGAATCGAATGCCCAGCGCACAGATTTTCCGGGCCGGCGTTGGCTTTACTTGTCGATTGTCAGCAGTATCACTTAGTACGACTTGACGATGATCCGGCAAAATCCAGACACCCGTTCGACCCTCGATCCGCGTTCCTGCTACGCCGTAATCTGAACACGTTCTTATAACCACATCTTCGAGATCCCGAAGAAACCGGTGGACATCGTGATAGAAATAATCCATATCCAGAATCGGATACATGACCAACTGACCCGGGCCGTGATAGGTGATATCGCCACCCCTGTCAATGTGGACAAAAGACGCCCCGGTTTTATTTAGATCTTCTTCCGATGCAAGGAGATTCGCTCTGTTACCACTTTT
>SMXK01000058.1 GCA_004356265.1 Bacteroidota bacterium | reverse complement strand
TCGCGCTAAGCAGAGACTTGGACAACATGAACTGAATCGGTAAGTGAGCTATAACACTTTTTATTATAGTCTATGATAAAAAACGTTATAGGTCTGAAAAGGTTACACAGCGGGATCTGAAATTCGCCAAATTGCTAGTAAAAGTGCTATTCTGCCCGTCGGATGCCTCTAACCCCCACCCGTTTCTATTAAAAAGCCCCCGCCCGTTCAGGGTTATCAAATGCGTAAAATAATTCCACTACTCGTCGTCTTAGCGACTCTGGCGACCATCTCTGAAGCACAGGTCAACGGCTATTATCGGCAGCCGGACATACACGGCGAAAACGTCGTTTTTAATTCAGAAGGAGATCTGTGGCTCGTTGCCTCCACCGGGGGGCGGGCACAGCGACTGACCTCGCATGCCGGGCAAGAATATGGACCGACCATCTCCCCGGACGGCAAGACAATTGCATTCTCGGCTTCATACGAGGGAGCCAGGGACACGTACGTCATGCCCATTGGAGGCGGCTCGCCGCGGCGTATATCCTGGATCGGTGCGAGCCCCGTCGGGTGGACAGCCGATGGTAAAATAATTGCTCGTACATCTCGTTTTGCCGGAGTCCCGGACACGAGATTGGTGCTGATCGACGTCCAGTCTGGTGACGTAGAACAGATACCGCTCTCGCAAGCTGCGGAAGGTGCCGTCACAGAAGACGGAACACTTTATTTCGCACGGATGGGCAGGCAGGGTAGCAACTCGCGCTTTTACAAAGGCGGTACGTCCCAGAAATTGTGGAAGTTTAAATCGGGCGACGAAGAAGCCACACCACTCACCACCGACTACCCTGGTGGCTCGCGGCAACCGGTCATCATGAATGATGGTCTGGTCTATTTCTTATCTGATCGGCAGGGCGCGATGAACATCTGGTCAATGGACCAAGATGGTGGCTCGCTTCGGCAACACACAACACTTACAGACTGGGACATTCAGGAATTGGCCGGCGACGGCGAATCACTGGTTTACAGATTGGGCGCAGACTTGTGGACGTTCGCGCCCGGGTCCGGCAATCCCCGGAAGTTGGATATCTGGCTCGTAACCGACTCCGAAAGATCGCTTGTTGATTGGGAGACAGAGCCATGGAACTATATGTCAGACACCGCTGTGTCTGATGATGGTAAAACTGTGGCACTTGTATCTCGTGGAGAATTATTCACCGCACCTGTTGGACCGGGTCGTCTTGTTCATGTTTCGAGGGACTCTGGGGTTCGATACAGAAATGTTCTTTTTACTGCTGACAGCACGCATGTATTCGGGCTCTCGGATAAAAGCGGTGAATTGGAATGGTGGCGGGCGCCAATAAATGGAGTTGGATCAGCTGAACAAATCTCGGACGGTCCTGGCATGTTACGCCTCGACGGTACGCCATCACCAGACGGTAAATACATCCTCCATTCAAGCCGGGACAACGGCCTGTGGCTAGTCGATATAGAAGGTCGTTCCACAGAATTGATTGCGTCTGATCCTATTAGAACCGGGCGCGCATGGTCACCGGACAGCCGGTATGTAGCCTTCACAAAAGGCACGCCAAACCTCATGGCCGCCATCTTTGTATACGACACCCAAACGGGCACAACTGAGCAGCTTACGAGCGACCGGTTTATGGATTCCTACCCGGTTTTTTCAGCGAATGGCAGCTGGCTCTATTTCGTCTCTACTCGAACTTGGAATTCGAGCGTTGGAAGCCCATGGGGCGAGCGAGCGCCGCAACCGCATTTCGAGGATCGGGCAAAAATATATGCCGTTCCGTTACGTGCCGAGGTCACTTTCCCGTTCGCGGAACCGAACGAATTGGTCGCGGAAATCACCGGGGACACGGCGGCAGATTCGTCGGGTATCCGATGGGACCTCGGACATCTTCTCCGCGAACTTCCGTTACCTGCCGGGTCGTATTCGTCCTTGATGACGAATGAGAAGCGTCTTTTTTACAGAACCAGCGGAAATCTGATGGCATTGGATTTCAAACAAGATGCCAAGGCTATTCGAGTGCTTGAAGGGGCATCCGCACAATTGTCCGGGAACGGTAAACATCTACTGGTTAGAAAAGACTCAAAACTTTACGTCATCAGCGCCGGATCCGGAAAGGACGCGAAGTTGGAGGAGTCGAAAGAAGTCGCGCTCAGTGACTGGAAATTCTCCGTCAACAAGCGTGATGAGTGGAGGCAGATATACAACGATGCGTGGCGATTGCACCGTGATTACTTCTGGGATCCGAATATGCTGGGTGTTGACTGGGAAGCTATGCGCGACAAATATGCCCCATTGGTAGATCGTTTGGGATCGCGGGAAGCGCTCGCAGATCTTCAGGGGATGTTGGTGTCTGAGTTGTCACTCCTGCATTCCAACGCACGTGGAGGCGATACGCAACAGGGAGACGACAGCGTATCACCGGGAGCCCTTGGCGGAGTTTTCGTTCGTGATCCTGATACGGGCGGATTTAAACTTGAACACATTTACGTGGCGGATCCAGATCTGCCGGGACAGTGGTCACCGCTGGTTCACCCGGACGTTCAAATGGCAAAGGGTGACATCATTCTGTCGGTAAACGGGGTGCCGACTTCAACAGCTGTAAGTATCGAGCAACTCTTGATGGACCAGGCGGGAAAACAAGTATTTTTGACCGTACGAAATGTGGGCGGATCGACCCGGGATGTTGTGTTGACCCCTATGACCTCGCGGGCGGAACGCAATCTTCGATACCACGAATGGGAGCACACGAGGCGTCTTCAGACAGATGAGAAAAGCAACGGAGAAATCGGCTATGTGCACCTGCGGGCTATGGGTCGGGCAGACATCGGCCAGTGGACACGCGAATTTTATTCGCAAACGAATCGACAAGGGCTAATAATCGATGTTCGCCACAACAACGGGGGCAATATCGACTCGTGGGTTCTGAGCCAGCTACTTCGTCGGGCGTGGGCATACTTCAAGGAGCGATCGGACGTCCCTGCCGCGCCGAACATGCAATATTCATTCAGCGGCCACATGGTCGTTCTGGTCGATGAACGTACCGCTTCAGACGGCGAAGCTTTTGCGGACGGTTTCAGGCGACTCGGCCTCGGAAAAGCGATCGGAGTTCGTACGTGGGGAGGAGAAGTCTGGCTTTCGAGCAGCAATCGCCAGGTCGACGGCGGTGTTGTTCGCGCCTCGGAGACGGGCGTTTATGGCCTGGACGGAACGTGGTTGATTGAAGGCTGGGGATTTGTGCCTGACATCGAAGTGGACAACTTGCCCCATGCGACATTCAACGGGCAGGACGCACAACTTGAGGCTGCGATCGCGCACCTGGAAGAGTTGATCCGTGTCGATCCACGAACGGCCCCGGCTCCTCCAGCATATCCGGTTCTGATTCCGGGTGCTGGTTTTCCAACTCCCTGGAAAAACTAACGGATCGGATTCGGGTGGGCCCTGCATTCAACCGGCTTCACTTTTGCCCCCGGTGTTTTTTCTTCTTTCTGGGTTTGGGGGGTGTTCCATGGGAGCGCCGCCCACTTCCCGGGCCGCTTGAGGATTTTTTTCTACCGCTTTTCGGGGCGCCGGGATTCATCCTGGAGATGCTCAACTTCTGACCGCTCACCCAGACCTTTTTCAGGCTGTCGAAGATCTCTCTTGGCATTCCCTCTGGCAGATCGATAACACTGTAGTCACTACGTATATCAATGTGACCGATAAATTTAGCATCGAGTCCTGATTCATTCGCAATGGCCCCGACGATATTACCAGGCTTGACATCGTGAACGGAACCCACCTCGATTCGGTACTGCTCCATTTCCGGGCTGGCAGAGTTGTCACTGTCTGGGCGTTCGCGACTTCGTCGTTCCGAAAAGTCAGAGTGGGAGGTTTCATCTTTTGCGTGTTCCGAGCCAGTTCGCGAGTAGCTACGTTTTTCGTCGCGTTTTTCACTTCGTTTGTCACCGCGTCGGTCACTACGTCTTTCGCGGCTATCGCGGCGTGAATCCCTGCTGGAGCCGTCACGATCTCGCCGTTCCCGGGATTCAAGTCGGCGTTGTTCTCTCTCAGCACCTGGTTCCGGAGGCATCAACAGTGTAAGTCGTTCTCCGAGTGCCAGGTTTCCGAGCGCCGCGGCGATGTCCATCGGATCAGCTCCGTTTTCTACCTGAAACTTAACGAGAAGGTCTTTCATGAAGGACACATCCCCATCTTCCAACATATCCACGATGCGCTGCGAGAAGTCGGCTACGCGCTTCTTGCTGACCATTTCCATGGACGGCAATTGAAGCGGATCAATTTTCTGCCGCGTTGCTTTTTCGATGGCGTGTAACATCCTGCGTTCGCGGGACGCCACAAACAGGATGGCTTCACCTGAACGCCCGGCACGCCCGGTGCGGCCGATACGATGAATGTATGACTCTGTGCCGTACGGTATATCGTAATTGATAACGTGGCTGATCCGTTCAACGTCCAGGCCTCGAGCGGCTACATCCGTGGCAACCAGCAGATCGAGCTTGCCATTTTTAAGCTGTTCGATCATTTGTTCCCGCGACTTCTGGGCCATGTCGCCGTTCAGCGCGGCGGCCGCAAATCCGCGTGCTGCCAGTTTCTCAGCGAGATTGGCCGTTGCAATTTTCGTCCGGACGAAAATCAACATGGCATCAAACTCCTCGACTTCCAGAATCCTGGTCAAGGCATCGAGTTTGTGGCTACCGTTCACTAACAAAAACCGCTGCCGGATGGTGTCAGCAGTAGCCGTTTTCGCTTTGATCGAAACTTCCTGCGGATCATTCAGATACTTTTTTGCAATGCGCCTGATCTGCTGAGGCATCGTCGCCGAAAAAAGTGCCGTCTGCCTTGAGTCGGGTGTCTGCTCGAGAATCCACTCAACATCGTCGATAAAACCCATATGTAACATTTCGTCGGCCTCATCGAGGACCAACGCGTCCAGATTACCCAGCTTCAACCGTCCTTTCCGCATGTGGTCCATTACGCGACCGGGAGTACCCACAACGACGTGCACACCCCGTCGGAGCATTCTGTTCTGGAAGTCATAAGCCTGTCCGCCATAGATTGGAAGGACATGAAAGCCTTTCATTCGGGATGCATACCTCTGAAACGCTTCAGCAACCTGAAGAGCAAGCTCGCGCGTTGGTGTCAGGACCAGAACCTGAACGTTGGAACTCTTCATATCGAGTCGAG
>SMXK01000057.1 GCA_004356265.1 Bacteroidota bacterium | reverse complement strand
TTGAGGCTGTTAAAACGGTCTCAGAGCTCTTGATGCCCGTGTCCGGCGTCGTTACCGAGTTCAATGACGGTCTGGAAGATAATCCTGAATGGGTCAATACCGACCCTTATGGCAAAGGATGGATCGTTAAAATCACCATGTCGAATCCTGCCGAAGTTTCTGAATTGCTGAATGCTGAGGCCTACGCGGCGGTCGTTGGCGGCTGATCGTACAGGTTTTTTCTCCTTTTTCGTCCCATTGTTTTAACCTTTCAGTCTGAATGCATCAGCGGATAGTAATACTCGATTTCGGATCCCAGTACACGCAATTAATTGCCCGGCGCGTCAGGGAGTCCGGTGTCTATTCTGAAATCGTCCCTTGCACGATCGACACGCGGGAATTGATCGGAATGAACCCGGAAGGCATTATCCTGTCTGGCGGTCCGAGTTCTGTGTACGACGAAGGCGCCCCGAGCCTTGACCCCGCGATCCTGAATTTGAAAAGGACGGACGGGTCAGACATGCCGGTCCTCGGAATCTGTTATGGATTTATGATCATGTGCCAGACCGAAGGTGGAGCGGTCGAGAAGGCTGATCAAAGGGAGTTCGGGAGGGCCAAATTAATTGTAGATGACGATTCGGATCTTCTTTCTGATGTTTCCACCGAATCAATTGTATGGATGAGTCACGGCGATAAAGTCACTGTATTACCGTCATCATACGACGTTATCGCCCATAGCCAGAACGCGCCCATCGCGGCAGTCCGGTCCAGAACCTTACCTCACTTCGGGGTGCAGTTTCATCCCGAAGTCGTTCACACGAAAGATGGAAGACGCATCCTGGAAAACTTTACGCATCGCGTTTGTGGATGCGCGGGTGATTGGTCATCCGCCTCGTTTATCGATGACAAAATCGCTGAAATACGCGCGACAGTTGGTGATGATCACGTCTTACTCGGGCTGTCCGGAGGCGTCGATTCCTCAGTCGCGGCTGTCCTTCTGCATAAAGCAATAGGCGATCAACTTAGTTGCGTTTTCGTGGATAACGGATTGTTGCGCAAAGGTGAATGGGAGCAGGTACAGTCTACATTCAGAGACCACTTTCATATTCGCTTAAAAGCTGTCGATGCCAGCGACCTGTTTCTGTCTCGACTCGAAGGTGTCTCAGACCCCGAGAAAAAACGAAAAATAATCGGGGCGACGTTCATTGAAGTATTCGATCACGCAACCGACGAACTGGTAACAGAAGTAGGCGTGAGACCGAAGTATCTGGCTCAAGGCACCTTGTATCCGGATGTCATAGAAAGCGTGTCATTCAAGGGACCATCCGCTACTATCAAGTCGCATCATAATGTCGGCGGGCTTCCTGAGGAAATGAATTTCGAAATTCTCGAGCCGTTCCGCGAATTATTCAAAGATGAGGTTCGCGAGATCGGACGCCTTCTTGAAGTCCCACCTGCTATAGTTGATCGCCACCCTTTCCCGGGCCCGGGCCTCGGAATCCGCATAATCGGTCCGGTAAACAGACATGATCTGGATGTATTACGTGAGGCAGACGCCATTTTCATTGAAGAGCTGGTAGATAAAAATCTGTATCATGACGTTTGGCAGGCACTAGCAGTCCTTTTGCCTGTTCGGACTGTTGGTGTAATGGGAGACGAAAGAACGTATGAAAATGTCTGTGCCCTGCGCGCTGTAACGAGTCTCGACGGGATGACTGCGGACTGGGCACATCTGCCGCACGAATTTCTTGCACATGTTTCAGGCCGGATCGTCAATGAAGTCGTTGGTATAAACAGAGTCGTCTACGATATCAGCTCTAAACCACCAGCCACTATCGAGTGGGAGTAGTAACCCTTATGCCACCTGTTCTGACACATAAGGCTGAATGCAATTTCCTGAATTCTGCAGCGGCCGTAAATCGAATTATTGCGTATGTGGCTGCTGCCCTGGTATTGCTGCTGACCGCGTGTAACGTGACCGCCCAGGACGTGCGCAATGACGCTGTAGCTGATTCATTATTTGATCTCGGCGTTGAGGCCTACCGCGGGGGCAGGTATACGGAGTCCAGAGCCTTTTTTAAGCTGGTCGTGGCCGACGAGCCCATCCATCGCAATACAACAGCGGCAGCTCTGATGGCTTCCAAGGCGTCTTTTCAGCTCGGAAACTACCGTGATGTGGTCACGGAAACTGCTCATTTTGTTGAGCAGTACGAATCAAGCGGCTACATCGAAGAGGCTCGACTTTTAAGATCAATGGCTGCGTCCGCGATGATTCGAAATGATTCTGAAGTTACCTCGATCGGAATTATTCTCTCGCTCGATCAGACGGAAGTCTCCCAGACCCAAGCGTTATTTAACGGCATACAGACGGCTGTTTATGATTTTAACAGAAACAGCAACGACCGACTGATCCGGATGATATTCCGGGATACGCAAAGTCGACCGTCGAAGACAGCCGCGGCCGTAAAAGAACTCGCCGACGAAAACGTTGCGTTTATTATCGGTGCCTTGTTCAGTAATCAGGCGATCGCCGCCGCAGAGGCAGCTGACGAAAATAAAATTGTATTTATCGCGCCGTTGGCTACAGACGAACGTGTGACCGACAATCGCAGGTACGCATTTCAGGCGAACCCTTCGATTCGGATGCGCGGGAGATTGATGGCGCGATTTGCCATAAACGGTCTCCGACTCCATAGACTTGGCGTTCTGGCAATTGAAGATCCAGAGCGAATAAGTGAACGACTGACGGATGCATTTATCGAAGAAGCATCGAGACTGGGTGCCGAAATCAACTTAGTGTCGATCATGTCAAATACGAATCAGTGGGCGCGACTTTCCGAATCAATGCCCGCAGGTACACTTGACTACATCGACGCCGTATATGCACCCGTTACCTTCGATCCGCCGGAACCGATCGTAGGCTCTTTATTTTCCAACCTGGATAGAATGAGACCCAAAACGCTTAGAGTGCTCGGGAACAGTTCATACCATGATTTACCAATGGCCTCCGATGCAAGCCGATACTTAACGACATACTCCAATGATTTTTATGAGGACGAGTCGAGCGAGCGAGTTCTGGCTTTCAGAGATCAGTATGAACGTGATTTTGGTGATGCACCCAACCGGCTTGTGTATTCCGGCTACGACGTGACCGCGTTCATGCTCCATACGCTCCAGTACGTGGGCAGCGACAAACTCGTCGATGTACTTTATAGTGCCCCAGTGTATGATGGAATTGTATCCAGAATCGGTTTCGAGGGTGGGAATGTGAATCGGGCCATGTTCTATCATAGATACATAAATGGCCAACTCGGGTTGCTCCGATGATTGGTGGAACAGCCGTTCAAGGAGGTCGTTTTACGCTGCTGATTGATGACGCCGCCGGTTGATAATTCGACTGGCTTTTTTGTGTCTCCATAATATTCCGCATGCTCCGTATTTCCTTCTCTTCAGCCGTGCGCTTCGCGCTGATCCCGATTTTGACGAGTACACTGCTGGTCGGGTGTTCGAACTCGTCTCGCGTTCGATACGATTCGCCACAAGAAGCGTATACAAAAGGAATGGAAGCGTACGAAAACGAACGATATCGTACCGCCGGCGAATATTTCCAGGGTGTATTTGATTTCGGCCGGACACACGAATGGGCGGCTGAGTCACAATTGTTTCTGGCTCGCTCGTACCGTGGTGATCGACAATATTTGTTGGCGGCCAACGAATTTGGTCGTTTTATTCAAATCTATCGAAGTGATGATCGAGTACCCGAGGCCGAATTTGAGCTGGCATTAACCTATCTGGATCGCTCTCCTGCCTATGATTTGGATCAGGATCCAACCGAAGATGCGATTCAAAAATTCCGACTCTTTATCAGCCGGAACCCGAATCACCAACTCGTACCGGAGGCCCAAAAACGGATTCTTGAATTGCGTGAAAAGCTGGCCCAGAAAATGTTCACGGTCGGCATGCAATATGAGCGGCGGGGATTGTTCAGAGCTGCCGCTATCTCGTATGAGTCGGTATTCGACAATTATTATGATTCGGACGTCGCGGACGATGCTCTTCTTGGAGCACTCAGGTCGTATTATGCCTACTCACAAGAGAGCGTTTTCGGCGCGCAGGCAGAACGACTTCAGAAGGCTGAGGATAATTACGATCGACTGCTCCAGATCTTCCCGCAAAGCCCAGTTTTAAAAGACGCTGAACTCGTGTATGAAGACGTGCAGAGAGCTCTGGCCGTCTTTACAGAGGAGTCTTGACGCTGGAAAAAATCGGTATTTTCGGTGGTTCTTTTGATCCGCCGCACCGGGGTCATGTGCGTGTCGCGATTGAAGCTGCCGATAGATTTAAACTCGATCGAGTACTCTGGATTCCTGCTGCGCAATCACCCTTCAAGTCTGATCAGAAATCTTCTTCCCAATCAGTCAGGCGGGAGTTAGTCGAATCGCTGATGCCTCTGGATGATCGATTCGAAGTTTCGGACATCGAACTCGAACGGGGCGGCGTTTCCTATACGGTAGATACGATCACAACTTTGCGACGTGATTTACCCGGTGTCGATTTTTTTCTTCTGTTGGGAGAAGACTCCTTCGCTGGTTTCCGCGACTGGAAGGACCCCGAAATAATTTCGTCGATGGTCTCGTTGATTGTCTATCCGAGGCGGACACATGGAATCCCCATCGGGCATGCAAAATCTTCACCCGGACGGTTTCCGGCGAATCGGATGAAAATTAAGGCGGTGGATATATCGAGTTCTGAGATCCGGGAGAAAGTTCGCAGAGGCTTACCCTTCCATCATATGGTCACCGAATCTGTAGCTGCGATAATTGATGACAGACGGTTGTACGTAACACCAGATGCCGGAATCAGCCGCCCCGAAAGCCTTCGAGATCGTGTATCTCAGCTGGTTTTTCCCAGGATAGGGTCCTATCTGAATCCTGAACGATCCGCCGATGCCGATGCCACAGATTATATCGATCTTCTCGATCAATACGCGTTCGGTGGATTTGTGTTATTCAACGGATCGACCCGGACAACTCCGAACAGCCTGAGACGCCTTCAGAACGCCGCACGTTTTCCTCTTTTGATTGCAGCTGACATGGAACGCGGTGTAGGACAACAATTAAAAGGGGCTTCCGTCTTTCCGCATGCGATGGCGTTTATCACTCTTCCGGCTGAGAGATCGGACTCACCCATTGATTCAGGATCTCGAAGAGAAACCATTCGCCGCGCGGCATCAATGCAGGCCCGTGAGGCGTTGAATGCCGGAATTCACATCTCGTTTTCTCCGGTTGCGGACGTTCATTCTAATCCGACCAACCCGATTATATCTACTCGTTCATTCGGCAATACACCTGAAATCGCCTCAGCAGGAGTAACGGCTTTTATCAATGGATGTCACTCGGAAGGACTTCTGACGACAACTAAACATTTCCCAGGTCACGGGGACACGCTTGCAGATTCCCACGTTGCCGTTCCGGTGGTCGAAAAGACCCGGGATCAACTGGAAGCCGTCGAGTTTCCACCGTTTCATGCGGCGATACAGGCTGGAACGGACCTGATCATGACATCCCACGTGCAGTTTCCGGCCCTCGATGATGGCGGTAACATCGCCACAGGGTCGCATAAGATATTGACCGGTCTGCTCCGGAGTGAAATGGGATTTAAAGGAGTCATAATCTCAGACAGTTTGCTGATGGATGGGGCGGGAGGTTCGGTGGACGGCCCACGTGCCGCCAAACTTCTGGAATCAGGTGTCGACATTCTCCTTGACGTTCCGAATCCATCACAAGTGGTAAACGAGTTAGTCGATCTCGTTCAGTCCGGCGAACTTGCCGAATCCGTCGTTGATAGTGCGGTAAATCGAATCTGGCAGCTAAAAACGAAACTGATCGAACAACATGGTACCGGGGTGTTCTCTGATCCATCTGCAACGGTTCCGGTCACAAAGGCCGAGCAACGATCGTTCGCTCGTTTTGCGGACGAAATTGGGCGTCGGGTGTGTGGAATCTCCGGGGTTTGCTCTGAACGGTCAGTTGAAAGGTCCGGGTTGACCGACGTGTGTGTAGTTAATGTTGGGCCCGATAAGGTATTTGACGACCCAACCCTGACGTCCCTGGACGATCTTTTTTCAGAGCGATTCAAAAGTGTGACGGTTTTTGACGTGCCCCGCAGTAGGGCTGATGATGAAGAGTTCCACATTTTCGCAAAAACAATCCATGACCATGCCGCGGAAGCGAATTTGATGGTCGTGCTCGTTACAGCCAAACCCGCTGCCTGGCAGAAGTTTGGAATTTCCGAGAAACAGAATATTTTCGTCCATGAATTACTGAATATTCCGGGAAGTGTTTTGGCATTCTCCGGATTGCCTCTGCCGGAGGTGGATTCTGATCGCGCGAATGAACGCGTATGTTTATTTAGTGACACGGCTCCGTCAATTCGCGGACTGGTTTATATGTTAGCCATGCGCACTACTCTCTCCCACTAATTCGGTCGCCCTGCAGCGACTTCCACGTATTGAGATGTTTCCCTCGTATCTACGCTTAGTCACTCCACGCTATCTTTTTCTTCTGATCACCGTTTCTTCCATGCTCGTCACCGCTGGTTGCAAACAACAAGAACCACTTACCGGAAAGGAACTTGCGAGTTTGCTGGCCGAGAAGATTGACATCATCCTGTTCGACTATCACGACGCCAACGTGGCGATTTCGATTATTGATCATTCCCGTAATGTCGTAATCCACGGGGACGGGAATCGCTTATTTCATGCCGCGAGTACCATGAAAGTGCCGGTCATGATTGAGCTCTACAGGCAAGAGGCGGCGGGGTATTTATCCCTTGATGATTCGTTACTCGTAGAAAATCAATTCAGGTCGATCGTTGACGGTTCGGTGTATTCGATAGAAGACGACAGCGACGATACGATTTATGACAAACTCGGGTCGTTTATGACAATGCGCGAATTGGCATATAATATGATTACCGTTTCGTCAAATCTGGCGACGAATCTGTTGATCGATCGCTTGTCTGCAGACTCCGTTCAGGCGACCTCTGAACGCCTGGGCACTTTGAATGCTAAAACGGTTCGGGGGGTCGAAGATCTGAAAGCATTTGACCAGGGACTCAGTAACTCGATGACGTCCAGGGATCTTGCGATATTAATGGAAGCGATCCGTACCGGAATCGCGGTGTCGCCAGCGTCAGATCAGGAAATGGTCGAACTTCTTCTGAGTCAGTTCTTTAATTCGATGATATCGGCCGGGGTACCGAGGGAAGCAAAGGTGGCGCATAAAACAGGATCGATTACAAGTGTCCATCACGACGCCGCGATAATATATCCTCCGGAAGACGACTCTTTTGTACTTGTGGTAATGACAGACGGCATCGAGGATCGTATTATTTCATCCGAACTCGGCGCAAGAATCGCTGCTGCTGCCTATAAGGTCTTGCGCGGACCCAATCCACCTGACGGAAACTGATACATGTCCGTTTTCACCAGATTATTTTCGCGAGACGATTCGTCATTTCAAATTGACCGACACGCCGTTGAAAAACTGCTTGGTGTCCACGTCAATAATCTGGCTCTGTATCAGACTGCGCTTACGCATCGATCGCTGTTGCGCGGGTGCCCGGATCCCAAATCGATATCCAACGAACGACTGGAATTCCTGGGTGACGCGATTTTAGGCCTGGTGGTCGCCGACCATCTGTACAGACATTTTCCAGATCAGAATGAAGGCTTTTTGACACGACTGAGGGCTAAACTTGTAAATGGTAAATCGCTTGCTCGTGACGCCCTGGACCTGGGCCTCGGACAACTGGTTCTGATGAGTGACGTGATGGATACAGCCTCCGGAAGAAGCAGCCGAAGCATATTGGCTGATGCTTTTGAGGCTGTCATCGGTGCCATTTACCTTGACCGTGGTATTGAAGATGCTACCCGATTCGTAGAAAGAACCGTTCTGAACAACGTGGATTTAGCCGCCCTCGCCAGGAAGAATGACAACCACAAATCCGCTTTGCTTGAACTTGCACAGGCAAGAAAATGGCCACAACCGACATATCGCGTGTCTGAGGAATCAGGCCCAAGTCACGACAGAATATTTACAGTAGAAGTAATAGTAAATCACGAACCATCTGGCTCAGGTACCGCACCTACCAAAAAACAAGCTGAACAGAAAGCTGCCAAGATCGCTCTGGACACGTTGCAGGAAGAATCAGCGATCCTGTTCGAGGATCTTTCAGAAGACGAACATTAATCAGTTTCCAGGGCCTGTTACGTCTCTCTTCAATCAAAATTGAACGAACTGACTGCACCTTTTCTCCGCCTGGGTGTTAAAGTTGGCTTTCTTACCGAACGACGGATTTGCATAACTTTTTACAGTAATGAGCCTCACCTCGAACGATATCTTTCGCGAACGTCACATTGGCCCTTCTGAAGATCAGATAAGGGAAATGTTGTCACACCTGGGCCTGAATTCTCTTGAAGATCTGATCTCTGAGACCCTACCGGCGAATATTCGCATGGACGGCAAACTTGATCTGCCGGAACCCTTTACGGAATCAGAGTTATTAGCGCGGGTGACACAGATCGCCGGGAAAAATAAACTTTTCAGGTCGTTCATCGGGATGGGATACCACTCCACGGTGACTCCGCCGGTAATCCAGAGAGGAATTTTGGAGTGTCCATCCTGGTACACCCAATACACGCCCTATCAGGCAGAAATTTCTCAGGGTCGCCTCGAAGCGCTACTCAACTTTCAAACCGTGGTTATCGATCTCACCGGTATGGAAATTGCGAACGCATCTCTACTTGACGAAGCAACAGCCGCAGCCGAAGCCATGATGCTGTTTTTTCGCGTGGCGCGGGGAAACGATAGGAAAGTATTCTGGATATCTGACGCGTGCCATCCACAAACTATTGAGGTTGTAAAAACCAGAGCCGAGCCTGTTGGTATCGAAGTAAAAGTAGCGAGACACACAGATTTTGAGTTCGACGATACCGTCGTCGGAGCCCTCGTTCAATATCCTGATACGAATGGGGTCATCCATGACTTTAGCTCACTTTGTGATGCTGCTCACGAGGCAGGTGCAGCCGTCGTGGTCGCTGCAGATATAATGAGCCTTGCCGTATTGACGCCACCCGGAGACTTTGGTGCAGATATCGCCGTCGGCTCTACACAGCGATTCGGCGTGCCTGTCGGATTCGGTGGACCTCACGCGGCTTTTTTCGCCACCAGGGAAAAATATAAACGACAGACGCCCGGGCGAATCATCGGTGTTTCTGAAGATGTTGACGGCAATCCGGCGCTCCGGATGGCATTGCAGACGCGGGAACAGCATATCCGGCGAGACAAGGCCACCTCCAATATTTGTACGTCACAGGTACTTCTTGCTGTCATTGCATCCATGTACGCTGTGTATCACGGGCCGGATGGCATTCGCGCGATAGCCGGTCGAATTCATGGTTACACCCGGGCTCTTGCTTCCGCACTGGAAAATCTCGGATACACGCTCGCGTCCAAGGACTTTTTCGACACGATTCGTGTGGAATTAAATACCGACCAGCAGAGCGCCTTACGATCTGCGGCTCTGGCAAAAGAGATTAACCTGCGTTATTTCGATGGTGGTTCGGTTGGTATCTCGATGGATGAATCAGTCTCGGACTCTGAGTTCTGCGACCTGGTTGCGGTATTTGAATCCGTATCAGGACGATTGGCAGATGCTTCTGATGTCATCGATTCCAATGCCATTGCGTCCAGTGCGATCGCGTCGGCAAGCTCTAACTACGATGGCCCCTTGCCAAGAACCTCCGCGTTCATGGAACACCCGGTCTTTCACTTGCATCGTTCTGAAGTCGAATTAACCCGGTATATGCACCGGTTATCGTCAAGGGACTTGTCTCTCACCACCAGCATGATCCCTCTCGGATCTTGCACAATGAAGCTCAATGCTGTAGCCGAACTTTACGCGTTGACCAAACCGGAGTTTAACCAGATCCATCCCTTCGTACCTGTTGACCAGGCTGCCGGATATACAGAATTAATCAGCGAGTTTGAGGACTGGCTGGCCGAAATCACTGGTTTCGCAGCAACATCTGTCCAACCAAATAGTGGAGCCTCAGGAGAGTATACAGGACTGCTTGTAATCCGCGCATTTCACCACTCACGCGGAGACATGGACCGGAATATTTGCTTGATTCCATCTTCCGCACATGGCACCAATCCGGCCAGCGCTGTAATGGCAGGAATGAAGGTGGTGGTTGTGGCCTGTGATGAAGACGGCAATATTGATATTGCCGACCTTGAGGCCCGTGCACAAGAACACGCCGAGAATCTCGCCGCGTTCATGGTCACGTATCCCTCGACTCACGGTGTGTTTGAAGAAGGCATCCGGAAAATCTGCAAGATAATCCACGAGAACGGTGGACAGGTTTACATGGACGGCGCAAACATGAATGCTCAGACCGGACTGTGCCGACCCGGAGATCAAGGCGCGGACGTATGTCACCTTAATCTGCACAAAACATTTGCTATCCCACACGGCGGTGGCGGCCCTGGTGTAGGACCGATATGTGTGGCCTCGCACCTCGCTGAATTTCTTCCGGGACATCCAGTAGTCAGTTCGAACGACAGCCCGACTGCGATCGGTCCGGTTGCCGCCGCACCCTACGGAAGCGCAAGTATCCTGCCGATTTCTTGGGCCTACATCGCCATGTTAGGAGAACAAGGATTGCGACGGTCAACGCAAGTTGCCATACTGAACGCTAACTACATGGCCTCGCGACTTTCCGAACATTTCGATATTTTGTATACCGGTGCGGAAGGCAGGGTGGCACATGAATTTATTTTGGATCTGAGACATTTAAGACAAAATACGATATTGACAGAAGTCGATGTTGCTAAACGTCTTATGGATTATGGATTTCATGCTCCAACCATGTCATTTCCTGTTATGGGGACGATGATGGTGGAACCTACCGAGAGCGAATCGCGCGCCGAAATGGACCGATTCTGCGATGCCATGATTTCAATTCGTGCCGAAATCCAGGAAGTCAGCCTCGGGTTGGTGGACGCTGAAAAAAGTGTACTCAAAAATGCTCCTCACACAGCCCAAATGTTGCTCGTCGACGACTGGGATGCTCCGTACAGCCGGCAACAGGCAGCGTATCCGGCATCTTGGACTCGCGAGAATAAATTCTGGCCTTCTTCCCGTAGAATCAACGATGCGCTCGGTGACCGAAATCTGATCTGTGCTTGTCCTCCGATCGAGGCTTACTCAGAATAATCGATATAACTTACCCGGAAGCATTCGACCCAGATGGGCGGCTATTCGTCGACTCTGTACGGCCACACCAGGGATTGAGATGCCCGTCCTGATGCCGAGTGTTTCACACAGGTAGGCAGCGTCTTCTGTAGCGATATTGCCCGATGCGCCTGGGATAAACGGACACCCCCCGAGGCCTCCAAGTGACGTATCGAACCGGCGAACACCAAGCTGTAATGCCACGTGCATGTTCGCGAGGCCGAGGCCTCGCGTATCGTGCAAATGAAGCACGAGCGGAATATCTCCCGTGACACCAAGAATCGCGGTTACGCGCTCTTTGACAGATTCGGGATTGGCGAGTCCGGTGCTGTCGGCTATCGAGACGGATTCCACACCCGCCTCCGAAAACACCTTGCAGTACTCCAGAACCTGATCCAGGGGGGTATCTCCGGGTTCGTTGTATCCAAAAACGGTCTGTAAACCAATCTGAACCTGCATTCCATTTCCGATCGCCTCCTGAATCATCTCTGAGGCATGGTTGACGCCCTCGCTGACGGTCATTCCAGCGTTGTCCATTCCGTGCTGCTCATTTGTAGCGATGGATATATCAACATTTGTCAATCCAGCCCCCACAGCCCTTTTAATGCCTCGCATATTCAGGCATAACCCTGAGAACCTCGTACCTGGCTGCGTTCTGAATACGTCTGCCAGTTCCTCTGCATCCGCCATCTGTGGGACTTTCTCGGGATGAACAAAGGACGTGAGCTGAATGCGAGGAAGTCCGGCGTCCGCCAGATCTCGAATAATTCCGATTTTCAGCTCGGTTGGAATAGCCAGCGACTCGAACTGAAAACCGTCGCGGGGACCCACTTCGCAAAATTCGACGGATTCGGGATATTCTCCTGGATGAAACATGGCTACTCGGATTTAAGCAGTAGAGGCCTGTGTGAGGGTACGTGATTTCGGTCTCTAACGAATCAGGCATGATCCTGTTTGCGCGAGGTGGAGTGCGTTCAAAGCGCGGTAGACAAAACGACGCCGGGCGTGTGGTACCACGTCCGGCGTCTGGTCGAAGATTGTGATCGGAACCCCCACCGAATTCAGATCACTCAAGCTTATTGGGAGGTAGCTTTTATCTTCTGACGATCAATTTCGTCAACCTTAATTCCTCTGTGTTTCTAACTTCTCTTTGCTCCTGAATTCTCTTCGCTCCTAATTTCTCGTCGCCCGCAAATCGGCAAGTATATCTTTCACTTCTTTTGAGGACGGGACATTCAGTCGACCGTTTCCAGATTCGTCAATCATTTCAGACATGAATCGGGCATAAGCCATCCGTTCCGTAGCTGACAGGCCTTCTTTATCGAACGTGTGCATCAATTTCGCCCAGGCACGCTCAGTGATATCGCCATTGATGTACCTTGAAAAAAGAAGAGAAAACGCCGACTGGCGAGGCATGTATTGATTTAACTGCATTGTATCTGGACCCCTCAGAATTAGAATAAATATGCTGGAAGCAACCTTTCCCGGACTTGTTGCAAATACCAGTCCTTTCTCTCTTCAACCCTGATCGGACACCATTCATAACCTCGCTGCAGACTGGTCATTTTAGGCTGAAAAAGTCGTTTAACGTCCACCGGAGAATCGATCGATTTCAATAATAACAAGCCTTAAACTGTTGTTATTAATAGATTTAAGACCATGTTGTATAGTAGCTCGGACCTCCTTCTGAGAAATCCCCTGTCACAGGACGGATCGGAGAAAAGAGGTGAAATTATTTCCGCCACAACCGACTTTTTTTCCGGATTTGGCTGCAGTGCAGTCACAAATTGTCAGGAGACGATGATCTCTTTGCGTAGTCGTGCGACGGGAATTCCCATCTGTTCGCGATACTTCGTTACAGTCCGCCGGGCAATTTGAAACCCCTTATCGGATAACATCGAAGCTATTTTCTGATCGGAGAGGGGCTTCTTCTTGTCTTCGACAGAGATGATACCTCCGATAATCGCCTTGACCTCTTTATTGGACACTTCCGTGCCGTCATCCGTCGCCAGTCCTTCTGAGAAGAAATATTTCAACTCGTACACTCCAAAATCGGTTTGCACGTATTTACCATTCACCACCCGACTTATCGTCGAAATGTCCATTCTGATGACATCTGCGATGTCTTTCAGAATCATTGGTTTCAGATGGCCCTCTCCGAGGCGGAAAAAGTCTTCCTGCTGATGAACGATTTCGTGCATAACCAGCGTCATGGTCTGACGACGTTGCTGAATCGAATTAATAAACCAGCGTGCTGATTCAAATTTGCTCTTCAAAAACTGTTTGGTTTGCGGCTCATACGTCGAGTTTCCAGACTTCTTTTCAGCAACGATTTTCTCTAACATATCGCGGTACGACCTCGAGACTCTAAGCTCAGGTGCATTCGCGCTATTCAGATAAATAATAAAATCGTCGTCGTCATCATTTGTAACAGTAAAATCTGGTGTCACATAGTTGGATGCCTCGGAAAATGCGCCTTCCCCCGGTTTCGGGTCCAACCTTTGAATGAGGTCATAGGCCGCCTTGAGTTCGACTCCCTCAATATGCAGACGCTTCATGATGGCGTCATAATGCTTCATCGTGAACTCTTTGTACGCCCGGTGAAGCATCTCAATGGCCGTTTCCTTTCCCGGTAAATCTTCGGGAAGCATATCCAGTTGGACAAGCAGGCACTCCTTCAAGTCACGCGAAGCTACACCTACCGGATCCAGTCTTTGGACACGGTGCAGGACATCATCAATATCCGACAACGACAACATTACGCCGTGATTAAAGGCGAGGTCGTCGATAATCGACTCAAGTGGGCGCCTCAAATAGCCGTCATCGTCGATAGAACCAATTATCTGGTCGGCAACCAGCTCCTCATTCTCGGTAAGCTGCAAAAACGACAGTTGACTTCGAAGGGACTCTAAAATAGATTCCCTGGCGGGTTGAATGTATTCTCGCTTTTCCTCTTCTGCGCTGCGATCGACTCGGGCTTTATAACCATACAGATCATCGCCGTTGTCCAGCAACTCATTCCAATCGTACTCCTCAGCAGTCGAGGCCTCTTTCTCTTCCTGAGTCTGGGGCTCGTCCGATGTTTCGTTTGTTTCTACAATTTCGTCGACGTCATCTTCACCCTCTTCCAGCATCAGATTAATTTCCAGCTCCGCCTTGATGCGTTGTTCAAGGGCAAGGGTCGGCAACTGCAACAGCTTGATGTACTGTATCTGTTGCGGCGACAGCTTCTGCTGAAGAGATTGTCTCTGAGAAAGATGTAACATGTATAACGATTATTTCCTGGTCTCTGCAAAAATCTGGCGGCGATTTTCACACGCCTCCTTGAATCGGGCATACCAGTCCGACCCATATTTTCGCACCAACGGTATTTCGAGGTAATCGGACAGATATACCGTTTGCTTTACACCTTTTTTAATTCCTGGTGCACAAATGCCTATCTGTTCGTAGTTGAGGGCATCGAATTCTCCGAGATCGGTGATCCGTAATGGATAAAGATGACAGGAAATCGGTTTTGCGAATGTGGTCTTTCCTTCCGTGTGGGCCTCTTGAATCGAACACATCGCTACAGGGCCTTGATATCGAACAAACACACATTCAGATGTGCCCACACAGGTCGTGGCATAACCCCCTGTAGAAGTTTTTTCCCACACTCCAGCGGAATCAATAACTTTGAGCGCTTCCGGACGAAGTCGATCACGGACGACCGGAAGGACACCCTCCAATTCTTTGCATTCGCTTTTTTCAAGTGGCGCACCGGAGTCTCCCTGCACACAACAGGCTCCCATACATGCACTCAAATTGCACGCAAAAGACGCCTCTACAAGGTCGTCGGAAATCAGTATGTTGTCGACCACAAACATAGTGCCTATTCTATAGTACGCATCACTGGTTGTCAAACGAATATAGGTCAGAATTGGTCTGTTTGACCCGTTTTCAGCGATACTGCTACAAATCAGAGGAAAGATTTCTTTATGCCGGACCCCACTGGTCTGATCGACCCAGTCGAGCCAACAGACGACACAGATATCGAACGTGCATTGCGCCCGAAGACACTCGAGGAGTTCATCGGACAGCAAAGTATAAAGGACAATCTGACTGTGTTTATTACTGCCGCCCGGCGACGGGGCGAAAGCCTGGATCACGTACTTCTTTCGGGTCCTCCGGGGCTCGGCAAAACGACCTTAGCGCATATCATTGCGCAGGAAATGGGTGCAAGTGTAAAATCTACATCCGGCCCTGTGTTGGATAAACCCGCCAGTATCGCCGGGTTATTGACGAATTTGAGTGAGGGTGATGTTCTATTTATTGATGAGATCCACAGGCTTTCATCGGTCGTTGAGGAGTATCTGTACGCGGCCATGGAGGATTATCAGATCGACATTCTGATTGACTCCGGACCCAATGCACGGAGTGTTAAAATTTCACTGCCTCCCTTCACATTAGTGGGTGCCACGACACGGAAAGGCCTTCTTACGGCTCCGCTCCGGGCCCGATTTGGTATCGATTTCCGGTTTGATTATTACACAAGTGAATTGCTCACCCAAATTGTCAAACGATCTGCCCGGATTCTGCGCCTCCAGATCACAGAGGACGGTGCTCTCGAGATTGCAAGCCGAAGCCGCGGTACACCCCGAATAGCCAACAAATTGCTGCGGCGGACCCGTGATTTTGCGGAAGTCCAGGGAGACGGGAATATTTCGAAAGAAATCGCCGATCACGCGCTTAATGCGCTGAGCGTCGACCAGGAAGGGCTGGACGAGATGGACGCGCGCATTCTGATGACCCTCATGGAAAAATTTGGCGGCGGGCCTACCGGACTTTCAAATCTCGCGGTCTCGGTCGGGGAAGAGGCGGGTACAATCGAAGAGGTATACGAACCGTATCTGATTCAGGAAGGATTTATTGAACGGACTCCGCGCGGGCGAATAGCGTCCCCCAGAGCGTATAAACACTTTGGCCTTGCGGTTCCGGTAAGAGATACCGACTTGTTCAGAACACGAAATGACCCCAGCGATCCATCTACAAGAAGCTAAAATGATATTATCAGAGCGTATGCCTGTTGCTGCGCTGGTTTTGACCGCGACGCTAATTTCCGTTCCAGCTTCAGCTCAGGACTCATCGCCGGGAGTGGGTGATTCCCTCTATGTACCAGGGGAATACCAAATTTATACAGGGGATGGTCAACTCGCGACCATGGAGGACATCGCTTCGGCGATGAACAGCGCTCAGGTCGTGTTCATCGGCGAGACACACGATGACCCGACCGGGCATATGTTGGAGCTGTTTATTCTACAGGCCGCTTTTGACGTTGCCGGCAGTACGAGGAGCACGGCTCTTTCGATGGAATTTTTCCAGAATGACGTTCAGAATATCGTAAATGAATACCTGAACGGTATCATCACCGAAAAAGCGTTCCTGGCTGACACGAGGCCGTGGACCCGGTATAAGACCGACTATCGGCCCTCTTTTGAGTTTGCCAGGGAGAATGGTATTCCTGTTATTGCGGCCAATGCGCCCAGGCGGTACACAAACAGGGTCAGTCGTCTGGGACGTGATTCGCTTGAGGAACTAGATGTGCGTGCCAGACAATCTCTTCCTCCACTGCCGTACGGCGAACCCTCAAAGGCTTATCGAGACCAGTGGGTCCATACGATGATGTCCGTAATGGAGCAGGAGTCTATGAAATGTGGCATGCCCATTGAAAAGGAGCCGGCTGCGCAATCCCCGGCGAACTACGCTCCCGCTGTTGCACCACCGGCCGGGAATCATGGAAACATGGGAAATATTCTGCATAGCCA
>SMXK01000056.1 GCA_004356265.1 Bacteroidota bacterium | reverse complement strand
GGATGACTGAAGCAATCTCCCATATTTGAGGACAATCGATTTTTCCTGTTTCCATTCGGCGTCACCCATAAAAAGCACTTTCAAATCAGGAGCCACGAACATCGCCACAACAGACGTGTTCTCACTTTCTGCGAATGACGTTTCGTTGTGGCCAGCACCCGGCGAAAGAATTAATAGACGAGACGTTTCATCAAGGAAAAAGTGATCCCCCGCAGCCAGGGTTTTGACGGGAATAGACTGTTCTCGTGCAGCAACGTGCCATGGCCGACTAAGACTTTTTTCAGAAGTAAGAATTGAAGGGGGCCCTGAAATAGACCTGACGAGACCCGCTTCGATTAAAAAACGGAGCCCACCTGTATGATCTGCGTGGTCGTGTGTTAATATTACACTCAAGAGGCGACGACATCCAGACGACAATAACTCTTTCCGCAGAGACTGGTACGAAGAGTACCCGGGCCCGGTATCTATGGCCGTACACCGCCCATTTCGCGAAACAATCAGGGTAGCGTCCCCTTGCCCGATATTCAGCACGGAGATTCGACCGAGATCCCGTCGCATGGATGTCCATATCAGCAGCACTAAAATTCCTATCGACACCGGGGCTATAATTCTAAGGATGTTGCGGTGGCTGCAAGAATTTCTATTCCAGCCAGGCAATACCATCAGCAGCGGCACGAAGTATATCGGCCGAATGTGACCAGCGGGGCTCGTGACCATAACGTTCTCGAATAAACCCGAACCAACACGGCCGATCAGTACAAGCACGTCGGCAATGAAGTCTGTTGCGTAAAGTAATTCTGCCGAGAAAGGCATGGCAGCCAATGACCAGATCGTTGAAATCAGGGCAGACATCATGAAGGCGGACGCTGTAGGAATGGCGAGTACATTCAACAATATTCCGCCCGCAGCCACTTCACCAAAATGGAATAACACGATCGGAAGTGTGACAGCAAAAATGTAAGTGGAAACGAGTAGGAGAGACAGAATGCGCCGGTAAAAGGCATGCTTGATGTTGAGGACGAATGGCGGCTCCGAGTTAAACAGAACTATCGCTGCGACAGCAGAAAACGAAAGCTGAAATCCGGCAGTCGCAATCACGCCCGGATTATAGGAAAACATCAAAAACGCCGTGAATGCAAGAACATTAACCGTATCCCTGCGCCTGGCGGTGACGCTCGCAATCACTAACACAGAGCCCATAATTGCGGCGCGCACAACGGACGCAGACGATCCCGTCAATAGAACAAATCCGATCAGAATTGTCAGTGTAATGGTTGCCCTCATCACATGCTGTAAGCCGATTGAGATCGGGGTCCGGCGTAATAAACTGCCCAGCAGCCAGAACACAGAGTACCCCAATATGCCTACATGTAATCCAGAAATGGCAAGCAGATGCGACAACCCACTGGTTCTGAACTGTTTTCGCAGAGCCGACCCTAGAAATTGCCTGTCACCAATCAACATAGCCGGAACCAGTGCTCTCGCTGCGTCGGAATGAAGCGACCGCCGCAAATGCTGCACGACAAAATCGCGGAACGTCAAGATGGCCTCCGAAAAGCCGATCACATCAATATGTGCGAGGCGCACAGGGTGCGATTCCAGCAAAAAGCCAGCAAAAATGCCCACAGACATCAGATACGATTTCTCGTCAAAATCTGCCGGATTTCGAGGCTCTTCTAGCGGTACAAGTGTACCCCGGAGTCGAAACCGATCTGAGATGGTGGCGGCGTTCCACTTCGAAATTCCTGCCCCGGCCCATTCTTGAATTCGCAATCGCCCCCGCACACGAAAAGTAGATCCACGATTCACGACCATAACTTCATCGAGAACAATAGTCGCAGACGTCGCTCGTCTCGTGATTGATCGAAGACGGGCCTCGATTTCCACAGGAACATGATTACCATACACTGAATAGTTCGACCATTCCACCAATGCCGAGATGCTGACCGACTTTTCAACACGAAATGAAGCGGAACTGGCGCATAGCAGCAAAAGCACTCCCGATAGAAAAAACAGAACCGGTGCGAGTGAAACGGGAGACCGAAATTTAAGACGCGATGCGCAGCTGTTAATTATCGTCGCAACGAATAATCCAACTATAAGTCTAAGGAGACCAATACATTCGAACAAATAATAAGCAATTATCGAGAGCAATAAAATCCATACAAAAGGCCACTTCATTTGTTAAAGGAAAAATCAGAAAACACATAATCAGAGGCTCCAGGTCGCCAATTGTAACAGGAAGTCGTTCAATCAGATGTGAAATCTTTCCGAGCAATTTGACCGGAATCGTAAACTGGCCTATTCTCGCAGTGCTGTTGAGTAGGGTAATCTGACGAAAACGGCGGAAATGAAGGAATTGTAGTTATTTGAAATCATGACCACAACATGAGCAGCAGGAGAGAAGCGAGAGAGCGTGCAATGCAGGGCCTCTATGCGCTTGAAATGACGAACTCAGAACCGGAGTATATCATTAATTCCATACTTCGAAGCAGGCTCAGCGCCGACCCAGAGTCTCTTGAGTTCGCCATCAGTCTTTTTATCCGAACCATTGAACATTCGGCTGAAGCAGACGAGATCGTTTCCAGATATACACGAAACTGGGAATTATCCCGAATCGCTCTGGTTGATCGAATTCTGCTCAGGATTGGTATAGCAGAAATGTTGGCGTTCGAGGACGTCCCGCCGAAAGTGACGATAAATGAGATGATTGAAGTGGCTAAGGGCTTCAGTACTGCCCGCAGCGGACAATTTATCAATGGAATACTGGATGCGGTTCTGACTGATTTGAGGAGCGCAAATAGATTGAAGAAGCGTGGGCGTGGTCTGATCGAAATGAAATCTGATTCAAATGAAGACTGATGTGAGTATGGTTTCGAACACGCTCCGGGGAGGTTCGCGATGGGGTTGATTGCCATCGGAGATATACATGGATGTGCTAAGTCGTTGGATGGCTTAATTCGGGAGATTGCCCCGACACAGGAGGATCACCTGGTTTTCATCGGTGACTACATCGATCGTGGGCCAGACTCTAAAGGAGTCATCGAGCGGCTTTTGAAGTTGGATGAGGAGTTTAAATGCACGTTCCTCAGAGGTAATCATGAGGATTTGCTTCTTGGTTATCTGGATAGAGGCGAATACGACATTTTCGCCATGAACGGTGGGATAGCAACACTGTCCAGCTATATGACGGGAGATGGTGAAATGGACATCCCGCAGTCGCACACCGATTTTGTACGGGAAACAGAATTATACCTGGAAACGGATGACTTCTTGTTTGTACACGCCGGATTAAGGCCGGATATGACGGTTGCTGAAAATCTCAAGGAAGGAAACCCGGAAGTATTTCTATGGGAGAGATCCCATTTGAAAGAGCCTAATCTGAGCTGGGAAAAAACGGTCGTATGTGGGCATACTCCGCAACCAAAACCCACGAACGATCCGCTTCTAATCAACATTGATACAGGTTGCGTGTATTACGCATATCCATCGATGGGATTCTTGACAGCCGTGAGATTACCCGAGCGGGAATTTATATCTGTACCCTACATGGGTTGATCGAGGTGATTTGGAGCCTGATAGATCGCGCGTCTGTATGGAGAATTCGCCGATTCGGAATCAAAACTCGTAGCGGCAGAAACAATCCAGGTCGCAGAGATTAAGGGCGCCGACACGTGCATTTTCGCCGCGACACTAACAGCTATCAGCAAATAATTCGTCCATGGCACTTCGATGTGGTATCGTAGGTCTTCCCAACGTCGGGAAATCGACCCTGTTCAATGCTCTTAGCCAGGCAGGCGCTGAGTCTGCAAACTACCCTTTTTGTACGATTGAGCCGAACGTAGGCATCGTACCGGTTCCAGACGCGAGACTCTCGAAATTGGCTGAGATAAATGGATCTGATAAAACGGTGCCAACGGTGATCGAATTCGTAGATATTGCGGGACTGGTAGAAGGGGCCTCCAAGGGAGAGGGGCTCGGGAATCAGTTCTTGTCGCATATCCGTGAGGTGGACGCGATCGTGCATGTCGTCCGGTGTTTTGAAGATGACAATATTGTCCATGTTTCGGGATCGATCGATCCTGCCCGGGATATCGAAATTATTGAAACCGAGTTGCTGCTAAAGGACATCGAAGCGATTGAGAAACGGCTTGACCGGACGCAAAGGGCCGCGCGTGGTGGAGATAAAAAAATGCGGGTCGAGGTAGAATTCTATGAACGCCTTCTCGCGCACGTCAGTGAAGTCAACCCGACTCGTCTGCTGACGCTGAAAAAAGAAGAAACAGAGTGGTTAAAATCTCTTTTTCTTTTGTCGGATAAACCCGTCTTGTATGCGGCAAATGTGGCGGAAGATGATTTGCCGGATGGAAATGCTTTTGTTGAAACGGTCCGCGAAATTGCTGCTCGGGAAAACGCTGTCGTGACCGTGGTTTCAGCAGAGCTTGAGGCGCAGATTGTTGAGTTGGATGATGATGAGCAGGATCTCTTCATCGAAGAAATGGGCCTGACGGCATCCGGACTTGTGCGTCTCATTCAGTCTGCGTACGAGTTATTAGGCCTGATCACGTATTTCACTGCCGGGCCGAAAGAGTCTCGAGCATGGACTATCCAGAGCAATACACGGGCGCCTCAGGCGGCCGGTGAGATTCATACAGACTTTGAGCGTGGATTCATTCGGGCCGAGACAATCAAGTTTGACCAGTACGTTAAACATAATGGGGAATCGGGGGCGCGGGATGCCGGCGTGATGCGATCGGAAGGGAAGGAATATATTGTCGAAGACGGTGACGTCATTCTGTTCCGATTCAACGTTTGATCTTCCGGAATAGGTTGGGTACGCGACGTTAAAGTACATCTCACGGAAATCCCCGGGACCTAGTACAATTTCCCGAAGCTGATTTTGATCGAGGGGCTGCCGACAAACGTCGCAGGCGAGCGAACAGAGGGCTCAAGAAGTGGGATCTCTTCGAAGAAATAAGTGAATGTGTAGCCTAGCCTCAGGCTCTGGGTACCACCGAGTAACTTGCCAAAATGCGCGCCGACAGAGATTGTGCCACTCCAGCCTAACTCAAGATTCCCGTGCGATAAAGAACCGAATGTGCTGTAAACAGGCTCTCCGGGGTCTAACTCCTGGTTACCGTTAATATCGTCGAAGTATGGCGATTTCCATATGAGCGTGGGCCCCGTAGTAGCGTGTAGAAAGGGTCGGAAATTATCTTCGATTGAAGCCCGGAACAGCCGGTGTTCAAAACCCACCTGAATAGGGAGCTGTGTCACGTAATGGGCTTTATCTGGTATATCCTTCTGTCCCAGACGATTAAAGAATGCCACCTCACGACCGTCTTTGATGCTCGACAAGCTGATTTCTGCAACGAAGATGATATCCTGATTGACGAGACGACTGATATATCCACCTATTCCAAGCCCGCTGTTTTGAAGCAATATCTGACCGCCTAGGCCCTTGGCACCAGTCAGCTCTGAACTTGAAGCGGCCCTGTTTTGTGCGTTTATAACCGGCACTTGGGCGAACAGTCCGAGAGTGACGACGATTAGAATTCCCGGCAGCGGCAGGGTGAATCTGGTTACAAATCGGTGTAATATGGCGTTCAGGCGGTGCGGCATCATTGTCTGTCGCGAATTCTTTGGATCATTCGCGAGATCTTCCGGCCTACACGGAAACCGAAGGTGGGACTACTGATTCACAGGGGTATTGTTCGACTTCAGATACCAATACCCGGCACAGCCGGAGAAAACTTCAACCAATTGGACTTCCGATATCTCATAGCGCGCAGATATTTATCCAGCCCGAGATCGTTTTCTCTGATCTCTAAAATCACTTCGATATCGATTTTCGGAGTGGGGCTCGGCGTTGCGTCGCTTATCGTCGTTTTGTCGGTACTGAATGGATTCTTTGACTTCGTGAGAGATATGTTAGTGTCATATGACCCGCATATTCGCATCGTGTCTGTCGGAGAGCGGGGCATAGAAGCTGTCGATTCTGTTGAAGCTATCATCGCTACTTATCCTGGAGTGACGCAAATATCGGCCTATGTAGAAGGAAAGGCTATGCTCCGCCACAACAACAATGCAGACGTGAACAAGGTGGTGGTCGTCCGTGGGCTCGATATGGACGAATTGGATATGGACAGCAAGCTTGTAACCGGTGTGACTTTCGGCTCATTTGACGTGAGTCTACGTCGAAAACGGCCGGGAATTGTATTGGGTCGACGATTGGGAGAATCCATGCGCCTCGCGCCAGGGGGTGGAGGGCAAGCTGCTTCCCGGGTGGCCCTGCTGTCCGCGCCAGGTCTGATGCGCTCCTTCGTAAGCGTTTTTGCATCTCCACCGGTTCGGCAGTTTGAAGTGCGAGGATTATTCCAGCTCGAATCTGTATATGACGAGAGCTACGTGTTCATTGATCTTGCAGAAGCACAGCGGCTGTTCCGGACCGGCCGCGCAGTTTCGGGAATCGAGGTTCGCCTCGAAGACCTCGAGACTGCGAGTGAAATACAGGCCTCGCTTCAAACAAAGTTAGATCCGAATCAGTACCTGGTGCTCACGTGGTATGACCTTCAGAAATCACTG
>SMXK01000055.1 GCA_004356265.1 Bacteroidota bacterium | reverse complement strand
TACCACAAAATGAGGTACGTTTCAGGAAATGGGATGCCTGGGTGGCAGACAATGGACCCTGATACGGCTGTAACTGTGCGCCCTCGAGCGCGCCTGAGTTCGTATTAATTCCTTCGGAAACGCGGGTGTCCATCATCGCCGGTTTTTAATGTCGTCATGATTTCAGGCTAACAACCGATTCGAGTCGCCAGAGTTGTGCCAAATCTGACACAATGATGTGAAGATTCGGTCACTCTAATAGAAATAATTATCGGTACTCGAACAAGGCAATTCAAGGGCACAAAATGACCCTTAATAACAAAAAGATCTCAGCCGATTGAATCAAATCCGGTATAAGGTCTCAAAACGTCTGGGATGGAGATGCTTGTGTCGGCGTTTTGATTATTCTCAAGGATTGCGGCAACCACTCTTGGCACCGCAAGGCCACTTCCATTAACGGTGTGTAGAATCCGAGGTTTGTTGCCGTCTTCGGGTCGGTACCTGATTTTCATGCGCCGGGCCTGAAACGATTCATAATTAGAAATCGAAGAAACTTCCAGCCATCGTTTCTGACCTGCGCTCCACACCTCCAGATCATATTTCTTCGACTGGGTAAATCCCATGTCGCCCGTACACATTAGAAGTCGTCTATACGGGAGTTCTAACATTTTCAGAAGTGATTCCGCATCCTCACGCAGAGATTCCAGCGCCTCGTAACTCTCATCAGGATGAACGAAGTGAACCAATTCCACTTTGTCGAACTGGTGAATTCGATTCAGTCCCCTGACATCTTTTCCATATGAGCCCGCCTCACGACGGAAACACGGTGTATACGCGCAATATTTGAGTGGTAGATCAGACTCGGGAATAATTTCGTCCCGCAGAAAATTTGTTGCCGGCACTTCAGCGGTCGGGATGAGGTAGAGGCCATCTCTCGGGACCTCATACATCATATCCTCCTTGTCAGGGAGTTGCCCCGTTCCTGTAGCCGACGCTGCATTTACGACCAGCGGCGTCTGCATCTCGGTATAGCCTCCATCTTCGACGGCCACATCAAGAAAAAAGTTGACGAGCGCACGTTGCAATCGCGCACCTTTTCCCACGTAGAACGGGAAACCTGCACCGGCAACTTTGCTGCCGCGGTCAAAATCTGCCAGCTCGTGTTTGCCAAGCAGCTCCCAGTGAGGAAGCGGCTCAAATTCAAATTCAGTGAGTTCGCCGTGAGTAAAAACGATTTTGTTTTCTTCAGGCGTCCGACCGATCGGAACAGAGAGATGGGGTATGTTCGGAACTACCAGCTGTAAAATACCCAGAATGGCTTCCGTTTCACGGGTGATTTCTTCCAGATCCTGTGCTCGCTTTTTCAGCGAACCGGATTCCGCTTTCGCAGCTTCCGCACCGTCTTTATCACCGTCACGCATTAACTGCCCGATGCGCTTCGACTCTTCGTTTGCTCGCTGGCGGACATCCTGTAATTCCGTTACGGCTGCCCGGTGTTTCTCGTCGGCATCCAAGATGGAACTCACTACCGATACATCTTCAGAGCCCTTTTGCTGAATAGCCCGCCGGACTACATCCGGATTGTCGCGAATAAATTGTAGGTCAAGCATGGTGTTCTGGTGAAAGAAAATTCAGTGGTCAGGCCGACTCGGACGATTGGATTTTAAGCTGGTTCGCCAGTTCGGCCAAGGCGTCTCGCAATTCATGAGGTTTATATCCCAACTCAGTCTCGGCCTTCAAAATAAGGAAGCCGGTGCGAGGCGGGCGTAACGCCACCTGCTTAAATTGCGAACCGTCAGTTTTGTTGATAAGCGTTCGATCCAGTCCGAATACTTCGGCCGTAGTGACCGCAATGTCATAAACAGACAGAGTTTCACGCCCCGAAAGGTGATAGATTCCGCTCTTCTTAAATCGGACGATTCGTTCGATTCCATCCGCCAGATCGTAAACGTACGTCGGAGATCTGAATTGGTCAGTGACGACGCTGATGGATTTTCCTTGTTTCAGCGAATTCGCCACCCAGAGTACAAAATTGGACCGGGATAAATTTTCACCGGTACCGAAAACAAGAACTGTACGCGCGATGGCCCAGCGGTCCAATCCAGCATGGCGAACACCGTTTTCGCCTGCTAGTTTAGAGCGTCCGTAATAGGACAGCGGATTGGGGCGGTCGGCTTCCCGGTATGGCCCGGTTAATCCGTCGAAAATGAAATCAGTAGAGACCTGGATGAGGTGAGATCCGAATTTCCGGCACTGTTTGGCAAGATTTTCAACGGCATCAGCATTCACCCGCCAACAGATTTCACGTTCTGATTCACAGTCGTCTACCTGTGTCATGGCGGCACAATTTATGACAACATCGGGTGAGAAATCCTGAAAGACGGATGCCACATTTTTAAAATCGCTGATGTCCATTGACATGTATCCACACGATCCGCCAGCAAACAGCGGCCTCGACTGCCGCCCTGTGGCCATGATGTCGTAATTACCCGACTGACCCATTTTTTGGATCAGAGCCTGGCCGAGAAGGCCATTGCCTCCGGTAATGAGCACGCGACGATACATAGCTGGGGAATTTGGGGCAAAGAACGAAACAGGTACTGGCTGCTGCCCGATTATAAATAATATCGAATACCCACAGACCACCGAAGAAGTGTGTCGATATCTGGTACAAAGATAACCTGCGGGAACACTTGCATAAACACATCAAACCTGTGTTTCACAAATAATATTCCGACAGTCCCGGAGGCTCCGGTTCGCGACTCATCTTTAGTATGCTCAAACAATACTCCGACACCAGTTACGAAAACGAGTGGGGATCCCGGCAATGCGCGTTCAAGCAGTAAATGACCCATGGCGGAGAATTCAGACCCGATATCAATGGAAAGATGTAAGTCCGTAGAGCGAATGCCCTTGCTTAGTCCGAAATAATATTTCGCTGACAGGCCGCTGAACCCGCCTACCAAAATTCCGACCCCGAGTCGGCGGTCTTCGGGCTGGGCTGCCGCGGTGTGGGGAATAAGCAGAACCAGCACTGCTGCAAGAACGAACAGTGCATTTCTGAGGGCTGGCCTCTCGCTGCACATTACGGACGCGCACGACTTCACGATTCGGATTGTCTGCGCGTTTCCAGGTATTTCTGAATATGCGGGGCGTCTACAGACGAAATTCTGCCAGATAAAACGAGTCGAAAATCGCGGCGCACGCCAGCGTCTTTGAACCGTAATTTCTCAGCCTTCGATTCAGGAATCAGCTCCGGAATCAAGACTGGTTTTTGATCGTCCGCGATGGCCACAAACGTGAAAAATGCTTTGTTACATTGACGCCGTCGACCGGTCTTTGTCTCTTCTGCCCAAACATTAATTTCGACTTCCATCGATGTTCGAAACGCACGATTTATATGGCTGTTCAGAATAACAATTTCGCCCTCCCGGATTGGAGATGCGAAGTCAACGCTGTCGATACCAGCCGTTACACAAACCATTCCGGCATGTCTTCTGGAAGATATAGAGGCGCAAATATCCATCCAATGTAACAGTCTGCCACCCATCAGATTCCCGAGACCATTTCCGTCATTGGGAAGTACGATTTCGCTCATTATCGCGGCGGAATCGGATACCCGTTTTTGTATTCGCTGTGTTGACATACTCAGGTTTTCTGCTTCTTCTTTTTAGCCGCCGGAAATAAAACGTTATTCAGGATCAGCCGGTAACCGGGCGAATGTTTGTGCAAACTGAGGTCTGTTGGCTGATCATATACGTAATGCTGGTAGTCTTCAGGGTCGTGACCCGCGTAGAACGTGAATGTGCCTTCTCCGAAAGAACCATGAAGGTATTTTACCTGATCACGGCCGGCCGATTCACCCAGTATAATTACACCCGGTTTAATGAGTGATTTTTTGAATCCGGTGGTTTGCCCGATAAATCCTTTGACGGTTGCTACATGATTTTGTGTGAGCATGGTCGGAATCGGGTCCCACTTGGCGCTGAACTCAAATAACGTGAAAAAGTCAACCGCCGGATTTCGAAGTTGTGCCGGGGGCGGGCCCGTGTCGATATCTGAATGTTCGTATTCGCGGGCATTGAACGATGGCCGGAAATTCTCGAATGCGAACGTTCTGGAGAAGTCGAGAGCGGCAAGAGCACCCGGGTCGACCGAGTCACCGTCATATTCTGAAGGGACAATGTCCGTTGAGTATGCCGCCTGGGCGATATCAAAAGTATCTGTTCCGGAACACATCGCAAACATGAATCCACCTGATCCTACGTAATACCGGATCTCCTCAACTACAGCGGATTTAAGCTCACTCACTTTTCGAAATCCTCTTGCCCGTGCCGTATTTTCTGCATTCCGCTGCTGCTCGATGTACCATTGTGAGGATCGGTAATTAAAAAATTTTCCGAATTGCCCGGTAAAATCTTCGTGGTGTAAATGCAACCAGTCGTAATCCGCGAGTTTTCCGTCCAGCACATCGTCATCATATATCATCTCGTACGGTACTTCGGAATATGTTAGCGCGAGTAAAACCGCATCGTCCCAAGGTAAGGTCTGGCCCGGAGCGTAAACGGCAATTTTGGGTGGTTTTTCGAGCCTGATGATACTGGTGTTGCTCGATTCAGCTTCCACATCTGCAATAATTGAGGCCGTTTGAGACCCTGAAATGGTTTCAAAATAAACTCCGCGAATTCGTAATTCGGCCGCCATGCCAGCTTCATGGGGCAATAAAAATGAACCGCCCCGATAGTTGAGAAGCCAATCGACATCGATTTCTCTTTCCAGGGCCCAAAATACTGCTCCGTAAGCTTTCAGGTGGTCGGATTGTCTGTCATCCATCGGCACCAGGATGTCTTGTGCAGAAGAAAGGCCTGGGATAAGTATGGTAAACAGGAACAGAAGGCGTTGGGCCATAAAATCGATGTTTATTCAGTCAAGACGGTTGCTCATGCGCCGTCTCCACGAAGGTTCCGGATGCGTGCTCTGGCTTCCGTCGTGCGGAGGGAGCCAGGGTATTCATAAAGAAGGCGAGTGAGAGTTTCTATAGCGCCCGCTGAATCCCCCAGGTCGTCGGTTTGAATAATGGCCGCGGCAAGTAAGCTCTTGTCCGCAAGAAAACTCTTGGGATGTGATAGAGGAATGTCGATATAGGCAAGAAAGGCAGCTTGTGATCGACCGAGTGATCGCAGGAGCCCTGCGCGCAGGAAGCGGGCATCGTCCAGAATCTGATGATTTCCGACTTCTGCGATCATCTCCTCAAGCACGGTGATAGCTTCGTCAGACCTTCTTTGGCGCTCAAGAAGCGATGCCGCTGCGAAAACAACCAACGGGGTATCCAGAGAATCAGGGCCTTTGTTTTCGATCAGAAGTAATTTTAATTCAATCGCATCGTTTGCCACATCTGTCGAAGTGTTTTCCTGAAGCGCTCCCGTCAGTGCCATGGCCGATCCGAACTGGCCTTTATAAAAGTGCAACATGGCAAGCTCGAGTCTCGCAAAATCTGCCAGAGGCCCGGTACGAAGTCTCGTGATCAGCCTGGTAAATTGTATTTCAGACCTGACGAGGTCATTATTCATCAGGTGCAGCCGGCCCATATCCAGGGCTGCCTCGTCTGCTGCGACAGTATGGGAGTATCTGCTGATTACCTCTGTCAGCGTTGACTCTGCGGAGTCCAGATCGAAAAAAACATCCTGCTGCAGACGTCCAATACGGCGGAGTACATCTGCATACAATGGATGCAGGGGATAACTATCGAGGAACAACTCATACGTGCGAACAGCGTGGTGATACCGTGTGTCGGGCAGGGGATTCCCAGATTGATTGAAGACCTTCTCACCTTCGGCCGTCGCCCAATTTTCTGTCATCACACCGAGCCCTCTCATGGCGTCGGGTGTGGAGACCGCCTCGGGGTACCGTTCGAGGATTTCGCCATATGCCTGCGCAGCTACCTCGTAAGCCCCCGCCTCAGCAGCGATTTGCGCAAACCCGAATAATACCCGCCCCTCTTCATTTTCAAGCCTGTCGATTGCCTGGTTAATCGTAAAAGCTTCTCTAAATCGCCCGTCGTCGATATATAACCAGGCCAACAATTCCCGAAACGACCGGTTTAGAGGGCTGGAAGCAACCGCGGCTTCTGTCGCAGCGATACTCTCTGCCACGGCCCCGTCGTCCGCCAGGAACTGGCTCAATCGGCTTCTGACGAAATTCAGTTGGCTTTCATTCTGCTCCAGAAGTGACAAATATTCACCGATGGCGCGTTCATGCTGTGATGTCAAACTATACAAATAGGCGAGGTCGGTTTGAAACAGTAGCGGGTTAGACAACTGAATTCGTCCGGCCTCGAGAAAATCTATCGCGGAGTCGAACAGCCTGACCTGGGTCAGCGATCGATACACCAGCAGGTACACTCCCGGAGAAGTCGGATTCGTGTCAATCACATCTTGCCACGTTTCAAGCGCCAACGATTCGTTTCCAGCGAGATAATGCAATCGAGCTTTCTCGCTCACATAAATCGAAGGCACCGGCTCGGAATTAATTTTAGTTTGTACGAGCGTTATGGCATCATCAAACCGTTTCACATTTTCATAAGCAGACTTCAGCCGTTCGTAAAACACCTGAGTCTCAGGCGAACGGTCGTGTAAATCTTCCAGAAGTCCGATCGCACGCTGATATTGACCGTTCCTAATAAAGGACTCCGCAAGCTGAAAACGAGCTACGAGTGTGCTGTCGCGTTGCTGGGCACGAACAGTCCCCGGAAGAACGATCAAGAGCGCCAGAATTGTAAGAATAACAATTCGCCCGACGAAATTACGGACGTCACTTAAAATCATGTAAAGAAGACGTAATTAACTGGATTAAGCGTTTTAATATCGATCTTGGGTCGCGTATGTTTCAGCGCCCGAAAAGTGCCCGAAAAGTACCCGAAAAGAGTCCCTAAAGTGCCCTGAAAGTGTATCGACCAAGAACAATAGTTATCCCGGATCCAACCCGAAACGGAAGATGAGAAACGTTGCCGTACTCGGATCGACCGGGTCGATAGGTACTCAGACGCTCGAAATCGCCCGCCTGGAGCGTGACAGGATTAACATTGTCTCGCTTACTGCTCACTCTAACGTTCAGTTACTTGTGAAGCAGGCGAGGGAATTTCGACCGACCTGTGTTTCTATTACAACAGAAAGTCTTCGAGACTCCCTGAAAATTGAACTGAATGGGACGGGAGTCGAGGTATTGTCTGCTGGTGACGGCCTTATCGACGCGGCGACCGCTCCAGGAGTTGATACGGTCGTCTGTGCGGTCGTGGGTTCCGCGGGAGTAAGAGCAACCATGGCAGCGGTGAACGCCGGACACCGGATAGCACTTGCTAACAAGGAGTCGCTTGTGGTTGCTGGCGAATTGATTATTCCATTAGCCCGACAATCTGGCGCGGAAATTATCCCGGTGGACAGCGAACATTCGGCTATTTTTCAGTGTCTGGTGGGCGAAGATGCCGGCTCTATAGATCATCTTGTTTTAACGGCGTCGGGGGGGCCTTTCAGGGGAAGAGCCGCAGATTCATTCCACACAATCACACGAGAAGAAGCCCTCGCGCACCCGACCTGGGATATGGGAGACAAAATCACTATTGACTCGGCGACGCTTATGAACAAGGGGTTGGAAGTTATCGAGGCGTTTTGGTTGTTCAATCTTCCGGTTAATCAGATTCGGGTAGTCGTTCACCCGCAATCGATAATTCATTCCATGGTAGCGTTTAAAGACGGTTCGATAAAGGCACAATTGGGGATGCCGGACATGAAGTTACCCATTCAGTACGCACTCAGTTTTCCGGACAGATGGAATCAGGCACATTCTACTGTTGACTGGACTGAGCTGAGCGCCTTGACATTCGAGAAACCGGATCTGGATGCTTTTCCATGCCTCAGGCTTGCCTATGAAGCAATCTCTGAAAGAGGATTCGCACCGGCCGTATTAAATGCCTCCAATGAGCAGGCTGTGACTCTTTTTCTCGAGAATGAAATCGGCTTTTCAATGATTCCGGAGCTTGTTGAACGCGTTCTGTCCGATTCCGGCGGGGAGCCATCGAGCAGCACCACAATAACACTCGATTCGCTGTCTGAAATGGATTCCTGGGCGCGACGTCGAACGAAGGAACTCTGCGGCGTGCGGGATCATTAGAGCGCATCAATTCGCCGGGCAAATCGTGTACCGGTACAGAGAAGTATCTAACTGCTACAAATGGATTCTATTTCAAACATTCTTTCCAACGTTCTAGATTTTCTTCCCTACGTCGGCTGGGTCATCCTGGCGATAATGATCCTGGTATTCATCCATGAACTGGGCCATTTCTTATTCGCGAAGTTGTTCAAAATGCGCGTTGAGAAATTTTCGATCGGTTTCCCACCAAAAATTATCGGCACCACGGTCGGTGATACCGAATACGTAATTGGCCTGACTCCGCTCGGCGGATACGTCAAAATTTCAGGGATGGTTGATGAGAGTATGGACTCAGATCAACTGGCGTCGGAGCCTCAACCATGGGAGTTCCGGTCAAAGCCCGTATGGCAACGAATCCTCGTGATCACCGGGGGTGTTTTGTTCAATATGATCCTGGCTGCCTTCATTTTCATTGGATTGAAGGCTACATACGGGAGCGCGTTTGTTCCGCCCCTGGGCAGTGTTGTAATTGCTGACTCTACGATTGCATATGATATGGGGCTGAGAACCGGCGACAAGATCGTTTCGATCAACGGCCGGGATGTGATGCAGAATACTCCAATCATAAGTATCGGTGATATCCTGAATGAGAGTGGATTTGTGGTTGGGGTGGAACGAGAAGGAGAAGGCCTGACTTTCAGGGGTCCTGACGATATTATGACGCAGCTCAACGAAAGTGAAGGCGTACTAGGAATAGGCACCGACCCGCCGGTCGTCGGAATCGTCCTTCTGGCTACGCCTGCTGCTGAAGCTGGTTTCAGACGTGGTGATCGTATAGTTGAAATTGATGGTACCCCCATTAATTTTTTCAATGACCTGAGACATATTATCGGAGAAACTGATGGATCGGAGATGTCGATCGTCTGGCATCGTCCCGACTCTATCGCATCCGATATTCCGGAGGGAGCCACGCGTTTGGGAATTACCGACGACGGTTCGATCATATACCAGACCGGGATCGCTGCGCGAGACAACGATGGTGTGTTCCAGGTCGGAATTAAACCTATAGTTTTTTACGAGGAATACTCCTTTTCCGAGTCCATCACTTCCGGAATCGCCCAGACATTCTCCACAACGTCCGTCATTTTTGTAAGCCTGAAGAGGTTATTTACGGGGAAGGAAGACATCAGAAAAAACCTTGGTGGTCCGATAGCGATTGCTAAGCTGACGAAGGAGGCAGCGGATGCCGGTGCGTATTCGTTCTGGAATATTGTCGCCATGTTGTCTATAACACTGGCTATATTTAACATTCTTCCGGTCCCTGCACTCGACGGTGGGCACCTCGTATTTCTGATCTATGAGGGAATCGTCCGAAAGGAACCATCGCTCAAATTCAGAATGGCCACGCAGCAGGTCGGCATGGCATTGTTGCTCGTGTTCATGGCATTCGTCATCTTCAACGACATTCTGAAACTGTAAACGGGTCTCCGACGAACACGACACGCATATGTCCAGCTATGAAGATGCCGATCTTAAGGCGCAGACCCGGCTGAAGGCAGACGGGCAAGTTCCGGAGCACGTCGCCATTATCATGGATGGCAATGGCAGGTGGGCCAAACAGCGCAAATTGAATCGCGTCAGAGGTCATCGGGAAGGGGTTCGGTCTGTTCGGGATGTGGTCGAAGCCTGTGGGCAGCTTGGTGTTAAGTACCTTACCCTTTATACCTTCAGTACGGAGAATTGGAACAGGAGTCAGAGGGAAGTCAATGCTCTGATGAAGCTGCTTATTCGGACACTCAGGCAGGAATTACAAACGTTTGCCCGAAATGGGATCAGGTTACTTGCAATCGGAGACCGAACGAAACTTCCAAAAGCTGCGTGCCGAGAGCTTGAGGAAACGATCGAATTGTGCTCGAAACATGACCAGATGACCTTGATCCTTGCGCTTTCGTATAGTGGTCGATGGGAACTCACGGAAGCAGTCCGGAAAATTGCGGATCAGGTCAAATCTGGTAAGATTGACAGCTCAGCGATCAATGAAGCGACCGTTTCAGCGGCCCTGGAAACGGCTGGGATTCCGGATCCCGACTTACTGATTCGAACCGGAAGCGAAATCCGCGTTTCGAACTTTCTACTGTGGCAAATCGCCTACACCGAATTGTACTTCACCGATGCCTATTGGCCCGACTTCAGACGCGGGCATTTGTATGAGGCTATTCGAAGTTTTCAGGACCGTGAGAGAAGGTTCGGCGGGGTCTTGTCTGATTCCTAATGATAATAAATTGCCGTTTCGGTTCGTTCTATCAGGGAGCGATTTTCGCACTATTCTTAACGAAACCATCATATCGGTTTCACCGTTAGTGATCACTGCTTTTCAAGGCCTCTTCCACAGGTCGGGCAGCCCAACTTTACTCTCCGAGAATGACGCGGCAAGTTATCAGAAATAAGATTTTCAGTTATATCTGCGGGGCAATTTTTATTCTCCTGCCGACATACTGCAGCTACTCACAGGAAGTGGCCTCGCCTGACCAGCATTTTATGAATCCGGAGACACTCAACGTCCTCGGGATTTCTGTAGAAGGTGCGAGCGACGAATACACACGGGGATTTGTCCTTCAGACAAGTCGTATAACAGTCGGTCAGACTATTGGTGTACCCGGCGACCC
>SMXK01000054.1 GCA_004356265.1 Bacteroidota bacterium | reverse complement strand
CATGGCATAGGCTGAAAATACCGGCAGCGCCGTCATCCATTCAACGATATCAGTGAGAAGTTCACCCACGCGGCGATCCCATGGCCTCTATACGTTCCCCGGCGTCCACACCGTCTCCGGCGCCCGCACCTTCCCCTGCGTTCGAGAAGATCGAACACGTCGCCATGGCAATCACTCCTTCTCTTCTCCCGGCAAAACCCATCAATTCTGAGGTCGTGGCTTTAACAGATACGCTCTCAACGGGTATCCCCAGCGATTCCGACAACTTGATTCTCATCGATTCGATATGCGGCCGAAGCCTGGGGGATTCAATCACCACGGTAGAGTCAACGTTTGCAATGGTGTAACCATTTTCGCGCAGCATCCTGCCGATCTCAGAGAGCAAAAACAAACTGTCAGCGTCTTTCCACTTTAAATCTGTATCCGGGAAGTGGGTACCGATATCGCCGAGCGAGGCCGCACCCAATAACGCGTCAGAAATGGCGTGGGCAAGAACATCGGCATCAGAATGACCCGACAGGCCGTATTCAGAATCGATTTTAACCCCGCCCAGAATCAAATCGCGACCCTTTACAAGTTTGTGAACGTCATATCCAATTCCGTTTCGATATCGGATCATAGGAATTTAAGATTCTAGGTATACGAAGATTCCCAGGATGACCAGAATCGAACAGCGCGGTCCCAATCTTCCTGCGTCGTGATTTTTTCGTTCAGCGGGCTCCCGGGAACGAGCTGCACGTCAAAGCCCGCCCGCTGAACTAATTCCACATCATCATTCGCAAAAAAGTTTTCTGACTCGGCCTGAATATGAGCTTGCTGCAACCAGGCTGTCCGAAATCCCTGAGGCGTCTGCATCCTGTACAGATTTTCCCGATCTACGGACTCCGCAAATATGGCTCCATCACTTTTCCGGATTGAATCGGATATCGGAACCGCAAGCGATGCTGCACCCGAAGCCCGCGCAGTTTTGATTACGCCAGCCAATAGCTCTTGCGGGACAAAAGGACGGACTGCGTCGTGAACAAGTATGACGTCTGTTTCTTCTGGCACAACAGACAAGGCTGCCCGAACGGAGGCCTGCCTGGTGTCTCCACCTGGTACCACCATGAACAACTTTGAAACACCTACCGCTCGTAATTCATCTCTGAGTGGATTTACAGCTTCAGCAGGGGTGGCCACAATTATTGTTCGTACATCCGGATTCCGTTCGAAAACCATCAGTGTCTGAACCAGCACCGGCCGCCCACCAAGAAGGCGAAATTGTTTTCGGCGACCGCCAAGGCGGCTTCCCTCCCCAGCGGCCGGAATCAGAACCGTTACGTGTCCGGCCAGTCCCATATCTGAGATCAATATGCTCTTACGCGCGAGTTAGATGATGAGCATGGCATCGCCAAACGAAAACAGGCGATATTTCTCCTTCAGTGCCAACTGATACGCTTCCATCATGAAATCATACCCGGCAAATGCAGCGACCAGCATAAGTAATGTAGATCGCGGCATGTGAAAATTAGTTATCAGGCGCTCTGTGATGTGGAATTCGTATTCCGGATAGATAAACTTATCCGTCCAGCCCCGTTTTGCTTTGAGCATATTAGATGCAGACAAAGAAGATTCGATCGCCCGAACAACCGTCGTTCCAACCGCCGTTACTGTATTCGTAGGAGATTGCAACGCCCTGTTAACCGCCTCTGCTGTGGGCGGTGGTACATGGAAAAATTCCGAATCCATCCGATGTTTCGTCAGATCTTCGACTTCTACAGGGCGAAATGTGCCCAGCCCGATATGCAGAGTGGAGACCTGAATATCAACACCCGCATTTGAAAGACCTGTAAGTAATTCAGGTGTGAAGTGGAGACCGGCTGTTGGTGCGGCGACCGCACCACGTTCGGCAGCAAAAATCGTCTGGTATCGTTCTCGATCTTCCGGCTCGACGTCTCTTTTCAGATACGGCGGAATAGGAGTCTGTCCGATTTCGTCAATTTTTTCGTAGAGCTCTTCATCTGTTCCTTCAAATACAAACCGGATGGTGCGTCCCCGTGACGTCGTATTGTCGATGACTTCTGCGATCAATCCATTTTCGAAATACAACTTATTTCCGATCCGGATTTTTCGCGCCGGGTCTACGATCACGTCCCACAACCGGCTTTCCGGATTAAGTTCTCTGAGCAGAAAAACCTCGATCCTCGCTCCAGTTTTTTCCTTATTACCGAAAAGCCTGGCGGGAAATACCTTCGTATCGTTTACAACCATGACGTCACCATCAGTGAAATAATCTCCTAAGTCACTGAACTTGCGGTGAGTAATGGATCCTTCCGCCCGGTTTATTACCATGAGACGGGAAGAGTCTCTGGGAACGGCAGGATATTTTGCGATTAATTCTGAGGGATAATCGTACTCAAAGTGAGTGAGCTTCATAGTTTGCGAGTGGGTTCCAAATCGTTCTTCAAATTCCGCATATTGTCGGTCCGAACTGCGGATTCGGAAGGATTGTCGGGAAACAATCGTTCAAGAATAGTGGACGTTCGACCGAAGCTGACGAATATAAGGATGTTTTCGCCTCAGACCAAATATACAGGCCGTAACAGCAAGACCACCAACGCATTGTGATTTATTCGATCACCAATTTCAGATTGTTTTCGCATTTTGGTTTGCGACGCCGGGTTCGATGGACGTTCACCGTGCCGCTTTTCTTGACGGCAGTTCTGTACCTCCAAGGGTGTGATGGCGGACTCGCCCCACCCGAGCTCAAACCATTCGGATCCATATCTGGAATAATCACCTATTCGGGGTCGTGGCCACCCGCAGACAGCCTCGATGACCTCCGGTTTATCGCGATGAGGTTTATTCCCGCTGATACGGCCGATTTTCTTCAATTAAACAAGATGGAAATCAGCTCGTCTCTTGATCTGTTTGTGGATACGGACTCGTTCCTGATAGAAAATGTGATTCCCGGGGGATTTTTCTATAGTGGTGTCGCGCAAAAATTCTCGATTGATCTGCTCGCGTGGCGTCCGGTCGGGCTGGTGGAGGAAAATGGAGGGATTTTTGAAGTGGAGCCGGCGTCACGAACTGTCGTTTCGATACACGTCGATTTTGACCATCTTCCACCTTTCCCTCCTGAGAGCCAGTGAGCGTCCGCAATATAATATCGTATTGCCGGTTACTCAGGTTTCTGGTGACCGCGCTCATCGCTACAGCGTGTTTTAGCCCCGGCGTTGCTGTTGGCCAGATAAATACAGGCCAGGCCGTTAAAACGGGTCGCCTGGAAGGACGAGTCGTCCATTCTGATCTATCACCCTTCAAGGGCGTCAATATATTGATCGAAGGCACCCGGTTCGGAGATGTCTCAGACGAAAAAGGACGGTTTGTGATTTCTGATATCAGGCCCGGCACCTATAAACTCCGCGTCTCCGCTGTCGGGTATCAATCGCATTACACCACATTTACGATCATTTCCGCTGAAACTACGACGATCGCGGTAACTTTATACGAAACGACCATACAGTCGGAAGAGATAATAGTAACGGCGTCCCGGAAAGAAGAGCGGCTCTTAACGGTGGCCCAGAGTGTTTCGGTGGTGGACGCACAGGAGCTCGAGAACAGGAATTCGATTCAACTCGATGACGTGTTACGATACGTACCAGGTGTACACATCCAGGAAAACCAGGTCAACATTCGTGGGTCGTCAGGATTTGCATTTAATACGGGAAGCAGGGTGTTGATGCTCCTCGATGGAATGCCGTTTTTAACACCGGATACCGACGGGGTCCCTTTTGATATTCTTCCGTTTTCACAAATTGAACGCATTGAAGTATTAAAAGGGGCTGGATCCGCCATGTATGGTAGCGGATCTCTCGGCGGAACGATCCAGGTTATCACGTCAGGATTTCCCGATACACCTCAGACACATATTCGCCTGCACGCCATGGCCTATGAACCGGTCAGATACTCTGAATGGAGCGATAAATGGGACGCGGGTGAGGATGTTCGCTTCCGGACCGGAGTTTCGTTCGCGCACGCCCGCCGCGTCTCACCCAAATTCGGATACTGGGTTGATCTTGCATTCAGAACTGACCAGGGGTATTTGAACTACAATACCGAGCGGGTATTCGTAGGATTCGGTAAGATTGGATGGACGCCGTCACCGTCAGTTCGTATAGACGTGTTGTTGGGCTTGCTGGATCGAAAAAAAGACAGCTTTCTTTTCTGGAACGGCCAGGATGATGTGCTGAATCCCGGCTCACTGAGCATCGGTGGCTCCGCGGGGCCCGCGCCCGATGCGCCGCCGAGTGGAACCAACGACGTCGTTAACAACCAGATCATTCTTTTCCCGTCCCTGACTCACGTTATCTCTGAATCGTTTTTTTATTCCGTGAAAGGCCGAGTGTACGGCCTCGGAATCAGACCCATTAATAACGAGACAGGTGATGTGGAATCTTTTGAGGACGGAACGGTAGGGGTTCGGGCCGGGGCCGAGACACAATTCAATTATCTGCCGTCTTCGATGAGATCCTTCACGGCCGGGTTTTCTTATGATGCTCTTGTGGCAGAAAGTGAGTTTTTCGAATCTTCAACTGGATCCAGATCGGGCAAACAGCCGGAATTCGCGTCCTTTATTCAGATGGAAGAAAGCTCGATTCAGAATATCCGGATTACCGGCGGGCTAAGATTCGACGCCTATCGGGTGGACAATGCAAGGACGGAATCTCAGGTCAGCCCGAGGGTCAGTGTTTCCTGGAGCGCAAGAGATTTTCTGGTGCTTCGAGCATCCTTTGGCCATGGATTCAGAGTACCAAGCATCGCCGAACGATATACGAATAATCGAGACTTCTTTCCCATAGTTCGAAATGTCGACTTGAGACCTGAAACAAGCCGAAGTTTTGAAACGGGCATCCGGCTATCCCGAGTTCTGGACGGCGGCCATCAGGTCTACACAGACCTGGCGTTTTTCCATACGGCGTATGCAGACCTGATTGAACCCCGGTTAATTCCGTCTCTTCAAGCGTTTCAATTTGTTAATCTGACCAGCGCAACAATATCCGGCCTCGAATCGACTATATCGTGGGACTTTCCGGGCAACGCAGCGTCGTTCAGCGTGGGATACACCTTTATCGATTCCGAGGACGATGAAACCGGCCTGCCGCTCCCCTTCAGAAGTCAGCACCTGGTCGTTGCAAGCGCTTCGATCGCCGTTCTACGCTCGATTTCGGTGGGAATGGATGCACGTTTCGCAAGTGAACCGGAGGAAGTAGACTCTGACTTTGCGCTGTTCGTGCCGGACGCGGATCAAATTAATACCACGAAGATCGTCGATTTTCGACTCACGTATTCCCGCCGGGCGGCGACGGTCCGGTTGCACATAAAAAATGCGTTCGATTATTACTACGTTGAACGGGCCGCTTATTTTGGCATGCCCCGCCACTTCGAAATACAGGTAGATCTGCGATTCTGAAATCCAGGGAGTGTTATCAGTCCCTAGAAGGGCTTCATGATTGCCATGGTCGCAGAAATGGCAACAAGCACCACGGCCAGAAACATCCACAATCTCGCCGTCTCCGGACGTTTCCGGATCATAACGGTGGATGCTCCAAACGTGATCCACACAATCAGTTTTACCCAAAGCCAGGCTGGCCACCAGGGAAACGTGATTCCGAGTCGCGCCAACGTCCCGAATCCACCGAGGAGCAGCAGGAACAGACCGATACCATGAAACATGGCTATCATTTTGCGATTTGACGCCTCGCCGGCGTCAGGCTCCGTAGCCCTTGAGGCCGAAACCACGGCCATCCCTACAGCCTGCACGGTGAGAGCGAGGCCAATTACATGGATAATCAGATAGATTGAATGGGGCATTAGAATAGATTTTCGTGAGAAGAAGTTAGAGCTGTCAATTTGAGCTTGGTGAAACACGGTACGCGCGCAATCCGAGTTCTCTAATTTCGGTACCATCCTTGAAAGGCACAAAAAACAGACCGTCTTGTTCGCCGGTTTTCATGGACTTTGCCGCCAATTCTCCAAAAACAGGTATCTCAACTTCCCGATCGTCCGATCGAAGAACCATCTTGAATCGATACGACACCTCGTATTCGTTTCTGTTCGTCAATTTCAGGACAATACCGTTGTTATAATTGTCTGCCTTGTTATAGAATATGTACGCGAACTCAAGCCCCTCATGCCTCAAAAGCACTTTCCACGCCCAATCAGTTGACGTTGTCTGGGCCGTCAGCTCTGCAGACCCAATTATTATAAAACTGATGACCAGACAAGAAAGGAAGCGCCCGGTGCAAAATCGCTTTATCGTCTGGATGCCAGTCACGTTGTCAGTTGCTACAAAACCGATCTCACCTTCGAGACGACGTTAGCGACGGTAAATCCGAACTTTTCAAATAATTCCTCCGCCGGCGCCGAGGCACCAAACGAATCGATGCCTACCGATGCTCCATGTGAGCCTATATATCGTTCCCAGCCCATTGTGATCCCAGCCTCAATTGAAACGCGAGCCGTCACACGCTCAGGCAGAATTAATTCTCTGTAGGCGGCGTCTTGAGAATCAAATACACTCCACGAGGGCATACTCACCACGGTGGCGTTAATATCTTCTGAAGCAAGTACTTTTGCGGTTTCCAATGCAAGATTGACTTCGCTCCCTGTGGCGATTAAAATCACATCAGGTTCCTCGGCTGATTTACGTACGATATATGCTCCACGCGTGGCATCGCCGACATGCTCCGACGGGTCCATATTGTTCAGTTTCTGGCGCGACAACGCCAGCAAAACGGGGCCAGTTGTGTTTTCGATAGCCAATTTCCAGGCAGCTGCAGTTTCTGTGCTGTCTGCGGGCCGGATGACCGTGCAGTTCGGAATCGCTCTCAACGTCATCAGCTGCTCAACCGGTTGGTGCGTAGGGCCGTCTTGTCCCAAACCTATCGAATCGTGCGTAAATACATACGTGACTCCAATCCCCATCAGCGCACTCAGGCGAATGGCCGGGCGCATGTAGTCGCTGAAAATCAAGAAGGTGGCGCAGTATGGCCGAATACCGCCATGTAATCTCATTCCATTGCACATGGAAGCCATGGCATGTTCACGGACGCCGAAATTGAAATTTCGTCCGGATCTCGTGGCGGGGTCAAAATCCTCTGATTCGTTGATACGTGAATTGTTCGACCCGGCCAGGTCCGCCGAACCACCAAACAAATTCCCCAAAACGGGAGCGAGCGCATTGATGCATTTCCCGCTCGCGGATCGCGTCGCGAGTCCGGGACCGGGTTCGAATTCGGGCAATACCGAAGCCCATCCTTCGGGCGTCTCCCCCATCATCCATGAATTGTATTCAGACGCCAGTTCGGGGTACACCGACGCATACGCAGAAAATGAATCATCCCAGGCTTCTCGGGCGGCAACTCCTTCTGTCGCGATGCCGCCCATATGTTCAGCTACAGAAACGGGTACATGGAATTTT
>SMXK01000053.1 GCA_004356265.1 Bacteroidota bacterium | reverse complement strand
GAAACCCGTTCAATTCCGCCCGAACAAGGTGCCAGTCCACCTGCTGGCTGACCGGCCACGTATCAACCGAAAAAGATTCGTGTTTGGCCAGCCACGCGGGATACTCTGCCCACTGCCGTGCGATCATTTCGGGACTGAAATCCGGAGCACCATCGTCTGAAGTTGGCGCCCGGAATTCGCGCCAGGCCTCAAAAAACTCGACGAGATCGTCGTGGGAATCCGACGCAAGGTTTTGTTGGGCCGTTGCCGGGATAACCGTTGTCCAAAGTATGGACGAAACGACTATCGCCAGTTTCGATTGTTCGACTAAATTGAAATTGTTCATCGTGTGTAATTCTGTGGTGGGGTGCTTCATTTATCTACTCCTCAGGGTCATCCTCGACTTCGCCATCGAGCGTATATGAATTGTACCAGTCCATCATGTAGAGAATGGTGCGCATGTTGTTGGAGGGTCTCGTGCTGGTGCCGTGGTACTGATCGTTGAAACGGATGAGTTTTGACGGCACCCCCAGGTATTTGAGTGCTGCATAATACTCTTCTGACTGTGGCATGGGCGTTCGCATGTCCTGCTCGCCAGTCATTACGATTGTTGGCGTCGTAACATTTCCGACGTACATGAGTGACGAGTGCTGGAGCCAATCCGACGGATCTTCCCAGAATGGTTTATCGAAGAAGGAATAGGTGAAATACGGGATGTCCGTCGTACCGGCAAAACTTAACCAGTTCGAGACCGGGCAGCGCACGGCCGCCGCAGCGAACCGGTTCGTATGCCCTATCATCCAGCTGGAGAGCACACCACCTCCGCTGCAACCGCCGACATACAGACGTTTTTCGTCGATGTAACCCTTGTCCAGAGCAGCGTCCACTCCCGCCATCAGATCCAGATAATCGACGCTTGGATAGGCATGATCGATGGCCTGAGAGAAAGCCTCGCCGTACCCGGTGCTGCCCCGCGGGTTCGTGTATAGAACTACAAACCCGTTGGCAGCAAATGCCTGGTAGTTGAAATTAAAGGCACCGTTGTACATACCGAACGGGCCTCCGTGGATTTCCATCAGGAGCGGGTAATCATTGTCGGGATCGAAATCCGGAGGCTTGACAATCCAGCCGTGGGCCCGGTTTCCATCTTCGGCTTCGAACCAGATTTCTTCCACGGCACCAAGCGTGATTCCATCGAGTACGTCCTGGTTGACCGCTGTCAGCTGCTGTCCGTCACCAATGCCATCAAGAGGGAAGGCATAGACATCTCCTGGTTCGCTGGCGGTTCTTTTGATCCCGACACCGACGGATTGGGTTCGATCTGTCGAATTCAGGCTCAGAGTCTGTTTCCCACTGGACAGTGTATGCACCTCACCGCTCAATGTCGCGTGAAATACATGCATATATCCTTCGTCTTGCGCGGTAAAATAGATTCCCGAGCTATTAGAGTCCCAGCGCAAGCCACCGGGTGGTCGATCAAAATCAGGTGTGATGATCCGCGCATTGCCGCCGTCGCTGTTCATTACATAAAGACGCTGCATTTCATAGGTGATATGTGACGCGGGATACCCAGTGAAGGCGATCTGCCGGCCATCGGGTGAGACCTCCGGGCCGGACCAGAAGCCCGTTTCTGAAGTGAGGGAACTGATCTCCTTGGTACTGACATTGATCCGATAGATGTTCGACTCCTTATACGCAAAATCTGCGGACTCGTCTTTGAGTCCGTCAAAATAAATGGAAGCTCCGTCTGCCGACCAGCTCAATCCGGCTCCGCTGTAGAGAGCGTCAAAACGCGCACCCACATTCCAGTCACCTTCAGTCAATTGGCGCGCTGTACCAGATTCCGCCGGGACCACGAACAGGTGCGAGAACCCGGGATCGGTATATCCCACACGATCTTGTCTGTAATGCAGTCGATCCAGAATGCGCGGTGTTTTACTCCACTCAGCACCTTCCGGAGGGGTTGGCAGGTCGATATCCCAGCTATCGTCCGACGGTACGATGCCCACAAATGCGATGTGATTGCCGTCGGGAGACCACTCGGGTGATCCCGGACTGAAGTCGACCCGCGTTACTTGCGAAACGGCTCCTTCGTCGTCCATCCAGCGTACAAATATTTGAGACTTCTCGTTGTCGCCGCCGGCAATGAAGAGTATCCGGTCTCCACTGGGTGACCATCGTGCGTTGGATCCCTTGATCAAGAATCTGTGGCGCGAGCCGTCAGCATCCATGATCCAGAGCGCCGAGCGCCAGTAGTCGGCTTTTGCATCCACCCACCGACGGGTATAGATGATCTGCGTGCCGTCGGGCGATATCTGCGGGTCTGCCACCTGTTCAAAGTCCAAAAAATCAGCGACGGACAGATGCTGTGGCTCCTGCGCAATCGACTTACCTGGGCTGAAGATCAGAAATACACTCGCAGCGAGTGATGTGAAGAGTATCCGAGAGATTGAGGCAGACATGGCAAGGGGAGATATGTGTTAGGCGGGGTGACGCAATTGTACCTGATATTCTGCCATAAGTCAAGAAATGTGGTGTGTCGCATTCTATCGTCGCGGCGGGGGCCGGCAACGATTCAGGCAACATCGCAAAACTTGGTTATGAGTTGTATTATCCCGGTCGGCAGATGGATTTTCTATATTTTGAAGCAGGAACAGCCAATCTTTCATAGCTCACGCGATCCGACTCATTTTTGTAACACCGACGTGCACTTCCCCTAGCGCGCAAAAGACATTTTAAAATGCCATTTTCTGTAGTCATTTTTATTATCCTGTCAACGCTGATCGTATTCGGCTTTATAGCCACGATGAAGTTTCTGGACATCTACAGACGCGCTAAACTGGGAGAAGGGGGCGGTAGCGGGGTAGACAACAGTCTCGGAACCAGCGAGCTTCGCGGCCTGATTCAGGAGGCAGTGGTAGACGCGATTCACCCCGTGGAGGAACGGCTCGACCGAATGGAAATGGCGCTTCGTCAGTTGCCGGCGGCCAAATCTGAATCCACGCCACTTAACGAACCAGCTCCCGAATCCCTTCCGGATGACTCGGCAGAGGATTGACTTTCTGGAAACGGATGGTGTTGACTTCACTGATCACTCAGTCCTTAGCGAGTCAACGGGATCGGCGATTGCGGCCGATATGGACTGAAAACTGACCGCGGCCAGTGTGATAGAAAGGGCGATCAGTCCCGAAATTACAAACACGACTGGTCCGATCGAAATCTGGTAGGCAAACGTAGACAACCACTCAGACATTACGTAGATCGACAACGGTGTGGCCAGAACAAGGGCTATAGCCACCAACGCGGTGAATTCGAATGAGAGCAGCCGGACTATTGCACCGGTTGATGCCCCCAATACCTTCCGGATACCAATTTCTTTTGTCCGTCGGGATGTTGTCATGGCCGCCATACCGAATAGTCCCATGCTGGAGAGCAGAAAGGCCAGGATAGCCGCGTATGTGATGATGTTTTGCCAGCGACGTTCGGTTTCGTAGAGCCGCTCGATACGCTCGTCCAGGAACTGGGCAACAAATGGCGCAGCCGGGGCGACTTCTTTCCATGCTTGCTCAAGCGCCGGACGTATGGTGGCCACGTTGGCCATGTTAAAGCGGACCATCGTATAATTATTCGAGCCGATATCGGGGCTCATATGCAGCATAACAGGTGGCACCTGCGTCCGCATCGACAGGAATTTGAAGTCGCTCACAACTCCCACGACCGTTACATCTTCATACTCAGGAACGGCCTGTCCGACGCCCACGTCCCAACCCATAGCGTCGACGAAGGCTTCATTAACAAGAACCGCGCTTGAAGCATCGGTTTCAAACTCATATGAGAGATTACGACCATTAACAAGCTGAATACCCATTGTTTCCAGGAAGGTCGGATCCATCCGGTTTGTGTAGACGATATGATTGATGTCGTCCTTCTGAATCACCGTCCGGGACCAGTCATTGCCGAATGAGCTGGACGAGCCGCTTGAGCGTACTACACCGGAAATGGCAGCGATCCTTTCGGCGTACCGGGTCGCCACTATGTCCGTTGATTCGTCCGACCCGTTCATGTTCACCACGAGGATTTCTTCCGCGTTGTAGCCCAGGTCCTGATTGCTCACAAAACGCATCTGGTCGTGCATGATCAGCACAGCCGTTACCATTGCGATTGAGACCATGAACTGGAATACAATCATCGCGCGGGAGAACATCCATCCGCGCGGTAAACCCCCGGCATTCTTAAGTACGGAAGCGGGCCTGAATCGTGAAAGGAGCAGCGCTGGATACGACCCCGCAAGCAACCCCGACAGAATTGCAAGTAAAGCAATGGCAGCAATCGATTTAGCATTTAATAACGCACCCATCGTGAGGCTTTTTTGAGCCACCTCATTGAAAATCGGAAGGGCGATCGAGGCCAGTGTGAGGCCGAGAATAACAGCGACACCGCTCATTAGCAGGGCTTCTCCGAAGAATTGCGTCATAAGTTGTGATCTGTTGGCGCCGAAGGTTTTACGCATACCTACTTCGCGCGCCCGCGACGAAGACCGGCCTACCGAGAGGGTGATGAAATTCAAGCAAGCGATCAACAGGACTCCAAACGCAATCGCCAAGAGGATGTAACTGTACTGAGGATTGCTGACGGAAACGGAAAACGAGTCGATCCCGGGTGTCAGGTGGACCTCCCGAAGAGGCTGAAGACGGTACTGAAACGTGTCATCCCGGTCCTCCCACCAACCCTGTTCAATAGCACTCTGCCTGCTTTCACCCAGATAAGTATCGACGATGGGGATCGTTCCAGCCTCTACGTTGTGCGCGTCCACTCCGGAGCCGAGCTTCACGTACGTCGACGGTCCGTTGCTGGTCCATCGAGTCTCGTTTCGGGTCGCATATCTCGACGACCCTATTTGACCCACAAACTCGAATTGAAAACTGGAATTTTCGGGCGGATCAGGAATGATCGCCGTGATGTTAAACGTTCGAAGGGAGTCATCGACCAGCATACTGATTGCGTCACCGACACCGGGCATCGTCGGGAAATATT
>SMXK01000052.1 GCA_004356265.1 Bacteroidota bacterium | reverse complement strand
GGCGACTGAAACAACTTTTTAAGCATAAATCAGAGTGATCTGATGATAATAAAGTCAGGCGTTCAGGACCGGCCGGTAGTGCGCCCAACCGGGCCAGTATACGCTGCGCGTGGTCGAATTAGTCTGTTATCTTTCCATTGTTCGAGCAGGTGGGCCGACCATCCGGTAATGCGCGCCATGGCAAAAATGGGCGTAAATAAATCAGTACTGATGCCGAGCGTGGCGTACACCGACGCACTGAAAAAGTCCACATTTGGATACAGATTTTTATTCTTCGCCATCACATCCATTATTTCAAGACTCATGTCGTACCATTTCCGCGTGCCCTGTTCAGCGCTCAGCGAATCCACCATTTCCCTCAGAATGGTTGCGCGGGGATCGATGGTTTTATAAACCCGGTGTCCAAAACCCATCACGCGTTCTTTATCAGCCAGCAGTTTTTTGACGAATGTTGTAGGGCTTGAGCCCGATCGGTCGATGGCTGTCAACATTTCCATCACACGGATATTGGCTCCGCCATGGAGCGGCCCCTTCAGGGCTCCGATTGCCCCGGTTATGGCCGAATACATGTCTGACAGTGTTGCGCCGATCACGCGACCGGTGAAAGTTGACGCATTAAGGCCGTGTTCTGCATGAAGAACCAGGCATGCATCAAATGTTCGCTCGGCTGCTTCGCCGGGTTTCTGACCCGACATCATGTATAAAAAATTGGTAGCTGTAGACCCGTCCTTAAGCGGGTCGACCATTTCCTCGCCTTTCCTAAGTCGATCAAGTGCGGCGATAATCACAGGGATTCGGGCCGTAAGTCGAATGGCCTTTCGCATATTGGCCTCCGGCGACATGTCATCGGCTTCACCGTCGAATAAAGAAAGGATTGAGACACCGGTTCGAAGCGCGGCCATAGGATCCGCATCTTCAGGCATAAGGCGAAGCGTATCGATGACCATCGGCGGCAAAGTTCGTTCCGACGCCAAGCGTAAGGACAGATCGCGCAATTCGCGATCATCAGGGAGGCGTCCGTTCCAGAGCAGAAACGCTACTTCTTCAAACGAACAATGAGCAGCCAGGTCACCGATATCGTATCCGGAATAGATCAGAATTCCTTTCTGGCCGTCGATGAAGCAGATTTCTGTGTCCAGCGCGATCACTCCTGCGAGACCTTTTCCGGTTGTCTTTTCTGTATCTGGAGATGCCATTTCTTGTGTAAGATTTGTCCTGTTTCGTTCCGCCTGAACGCGATTCTGTCTCCTGCAAAATACTTATGGAAAATCAGCCAGGCTCCCTGATTGAACGAAATTCTTTTTAAGCTCTCATTAAACATGGTCGAAACCAGTAGAGATCGTCCGTCAACTTAGATCGAGCGGGATCATTTACACAGGTTATACGATATATATGTCTGATTTTTTGTACGCGATCGGGGAAGAATCTTATTCCCTCGTGTGAATTCGCCTTAACACCAGTTCGATACTCACTATTGCGCATTCCAAGTAGAATCATCTTGCATCTGCAGGCGGCTTTGGCCACTCTGTTTGCGGGACCGGCGCTGGTATTAAGTTTATCGGGCGGATCGGGCAGGAATTCTGTATCCCATGTGCATTTTGTCACAGGATCGTATTTCGGCTTTCAAAATCTTGGCCTCGCGGCAATCCTCTTTAATAGTTTTTGCGCGAGAACATTTTTTCAGATGATTCCGGCTTCCGTATTCGGACCGGGAACTCCATCTGCACCCTTATTACCCATTACACTGAAGTTCCGCGCGCTGTCTCTACAGCGTTCATTCGTTACCCGAATTGTTCGTCTTCCCGGTGTGTCTGAAGTATATGGTATGCACCAATTACCCAGAACAGTTCGGAGTAAAACAGGAGCCTTCCATTCCACCGTCATCGGAGGCCGCCTGGCCGTACCAGTGACAAATAGGTGGAATACAGACTCGGCTAGATCGTCCGCCAGACGACAGCGTTGGAACGCACGACTTGTATGTCTAAAGAAATTATTATCAACTCCGACCAGAAACAGACGCGTATTGCAATCGTCGAGAATGGTAGACTGGCTGAGTTATTCATTGAAACCAAGGAAGTTGAGAGAACGATAGGGAATTTATTCCTGGGTCGGATTCGTCGGATCATGCCGAGCATTCAGGCAGCATTCGTTGACATCGGCCAGAAGCAGGATGCATTTCTTCATTTCTCAGACCTTGTAGATAACATTCCTGACTGGCTAAAATTTGTTCAGGAGAAAGAACCCAGGATCAGCTTGTTCAAAGCTGAATTTGCCCGGCAGCCCATTAAAGGCAGGCGCAATGGTTCACGCGGTGCAAGCTCAAAAACTTCAGAAAAGAACGACAATTCTGACTATGATATCGAGACCATTGAAGATCAGAAATCAACGAGAGGCACGCGAAGTACAGACGAGATCAACCCCACCAACTATTTGAAGAGAGACGCCCCGATTCTGGTTCGTATCAGCAAGGAGCCCATCTCGTCAAAAGGCAGCCGTATTACAACTGACATTTCCCTGGCAGGTCGTTTCCTGGTACTCGTTCCGTTGGCAGGTTACGTGGCTGTTTCCAAAAAAATCGTTTCTTTTAAAGAGCGACGTCGTCTGAAAGCCCTGGCAAAAAGCCTCGTTCCGGAAGGATTCGGAGTTATTGTCCGAACTGTTGCCGAAGGGCAGAATGCCAAAGCGCTTGACACAGATCTGAGACTCCTGATCCAGAAATGGCAGAAAGTCGAGGAGCGTCTGGCAGAAAAACCAGAAATCCCTTGTGAGATCCATCAGGATGTCAACATGGCCTCGTCGATCATTCGGGACTTTTTCTCCGAAGATTTTGATCGTATCGTGATCGATAATGATCGCCTGTACCGAAATATTAAAGGGTACATCCAGGCCGTTGCTCCGAAAATGGCTCCGCGTGTGTTCGCACACAAAGACTCAATACCCTTGTTTGAGCTCACCAAGATCGAAAAAGCTGTTGAACAGGCTTTTTCCAGTCGGGTGGATATGCCAAGTGGCGGATACCTGTTCATCGAGCAGACGGAGGCGATGCATGTGGTCGATGTGAACTCCGGCCGAGCAGGGCGGGGTTTATCTCAAGAAGAAAATTCTGTTCGTGTAAATCTGGAAGCCGCAACACTTATTGCCGAACAGGTTCGCTTGCGCGATCTTGGTGGAATTCTGGTTGTTGACTTCATTGACATGCGTCAGCAGAAGAACCGCAGAAAAGTGTATGATCATCTGAGAAGAGAATTTCGGAAGGACCGGGCCGTTACGAAGGTTTTACAGATGAGTGATTTTGGCCTGATACAGATTACAAGGCAACGGTTAAGGCCAAGTTTGAACGCATCGTTCTCAATGGACTCGGTATCGACAAAGGACGCCGCGCCGAGGATAAAAGGCAAACTTTCGACAGCAGAGCGAGCTGTATACGAGACGGTTGAACCGGCCGATCTTATTCGCAAGATCGATGACTGGTTAGACGGCATGCGAGAAGCCAAAAGACGTGGCCCCGTAAAATTAGTTGTGCACCCGTTTACCGGAGCCTTCCTGACAAAGGGGTTCCCAAGTCAGATTTTCAAGTGGTTCTTGAAGCGGCGAATTCGGGTCACCGTCGAGCTTGATGATCATGTCGACCCGTTATCGTTCCGGTTCGTGGATTTGACTTCCGGCCAGACGATTTCACGGCGCCCGGGTGGCTCAGACAACGGGAAAAAGAAGGATTCGTCGAGATCTCGCCGACGGGACGGGGACAGAAATAGAAAATCCTACGGGCGTGATGGTGGGAAACGGCGCTCAAGCTCTGATGAGAAAAAAGAACGCACGAGCTCTACTCGGTCCGGTGAATCACGGAGCAATAAAAATTCCAGGAATCGGTCGGGGAATTCGGGTGGTACCACGCGGAGCGGACAAACAAGAAGCGAGTCGCGAGCCGGGCAGTCAAGAGATACCAGAGGGAAAGATGGGCGCTCTCGACGTACCTCGGAACGGGGCGGGACAGTTCAGGACGAAAGAACCCAGGGAGGGCGGACACAGAGCCGGAGACGTGAAAATTCTGCCTCTGACGCGTCTCCTGAAAATACACGTTCCGAATCGACCAGAAACCGTTCGTCCCAGTCTCGGCGTTCGGGATCTGACTCCAGAAGGGAGTCGAACCGGACGGATTCGAAGCAGGTTGATGTGGAACAAGGTGTCGAAAACCCGAACGAAAATCGCGCGGATATCAGCTTTGTGGCAGTAGATTCTACCGAAACACGTCGGCCGGTTGAAAAGCCGCGAGATTTAGGGCCCGAAGGTGATAGGGATACTTCAGACAGCTCATCGATGCCGGTTGAAAACGATACTTCGTCGGATTCAGCGCCTGCGGTACCCGCAACTGAACCGTCAGTTGCGCCTGTTGAAATTGACCGTGTGCCTGAAAAATCAACCCCGTCTTCCGAAATCAAGCTCGATAAACAGGTTGAGAAAAAACCGAAAGGCTACGTCTACAATATCGACCTGCGTTCCGGGAAAGGAAACCTGTAATACGTCTGATGAAAACAGCAGATGTAGTTAAGGAGTTGGCAGAAGCTGTTCAGCAACTCGGTGTGATGGTGCGCCGTGAGAAGGGAAACTTCCGAGGCGGATATTGCATCCGCGACGGGGAAGAGATATTGATGTTGAACAAGCGCCACCCATCCGAAGTTCACCTCGGCGTGTTGGCTGCAGCACTGAAAGACTTACCCGTTGATACCGTTTTCTTGCGGCCGGCCGTGCGACGTGCACTTGAGGATGCGTGGATTCGAAGTGTACAAGTGGAATTGGAATCCGAAGACGGGGATGGATGATCAACAACTTCGCGTACAGCTTCTGGGGACCGGTACGTCGACGGGGGTTCCGGTAATAGGATGCGACTGTGAGGTATGCACCTCTCCCGATCCTCGCGACTCGCGCCTGCGATGTTCATGTTACATTCAGATCGGGAACGTCTCAATCCTGATAGACGCTGGTCCCGACTTTCGAGCCCAGGCGCTTCGCGCACATATCGACTCAGTAGATGCCGTCCTGATTACGCATCATCATTTTGACCATGTGGTAGGCTTGGACGACCTTCGGCCGTTCCTCTTCAGGAATAAGGTCGCAATCCCCTGTTATGCATCGCCAGAGACAGCTACCGTTCTTGAACGGATGTTCTCCTATATTTTTGTTGATAGTGATTATCCCGGCGTGGCCAATCTGGATCTGGTACGAGTAGACGCTCCATTTCACGTTGAGGGCAGGCGTGAGTTGAGTGATAGGGTCCAGGTAACGCCCATTCCGGTTTTACACGGTGACCTGCAAATCTATGGTTACCGGATTGGAAACTTTGCCTATTTGACGGATACCAGTGCCATTCCAGAATCCAGCATGGATTTACTTGTCGGCGTTGAAGTTCTGGTGCTTGATGGCCTCAGATATGAGTCGCATACTAAACATCTTACGATTCCAGAGGCGGTAGAATTGGCGCGCCAGATTGGAGCCAGGCAAACGTACCTGGTCCATCTGGCGCACTCCATTCATCACAAGCGTGTAGACGCCGAATTACCAGACGGCGTCAATCTCGGATACGACGGATTGAAATTCAGCGTCCGTTTGTAGGCGAATCTACTGGTTTTCGATGATGGCCACGAGTGCTTTTCGAGCTTCGGCGCTGTCGATATTTCCAAGCGCGTGCACTGCAGCTTTTTTGACTTCAGTGGCCGTATTCGAATTCGCTACTTCGATAAGAATCTCAACGGCTGCATCTGAATCTGTATTGCCCAGCGCATACACAGCAGCTTTTCGGAGCTCAACTTCGTGATTTGATCCGACGATTTCAGCCAGTACATGGGTTGCGGAATCTCCGTATATATTTCCGACGGCGTAAAGAGCCGCTTTCTGCACTTCAACAACGTCAGAATTAGAAACGATCTCCAGGAAAACTTCAGCGTCGTCTTCTCCCAGGCTGTTGCCCAGGGCGTACACGGCGGCTTTGGACAGTTCGACATCATCGCCGGAGACAGCTACGTCAATCAGGAACTCCTGAACCAGCGGGGTATCGTGATTGCCTATCGCGTAGAGTGCAGCCTTTCTGACTTCCATGTGGAAAGCGTCCGTAACGACCGGGAACAGGACCCGGATTTCATCTCCTTCGACTGAGTTGCTGAGCGCGTAAACGGCAGCTTTAGCAACTTCAGGATCTTGATTGTTGAAGTCTCCGAATTCGATGGTTTTAGATTCGACCCTGACTTCGATATAATCTTCTGGAGTCGCGCTGTACGATTCGTCTTCGGTCAATGAAGCGTCGATGATGGTGCTCTCACGAGATGAGTTCATAAGATCCATTGCATAGTCGACGGGGCGAACACCCAGAATCGGCGTGACGGCGAGTAACACAAAGCCGGCCAGTACGAGAACGGTTAAAATTCTATTACGTGTCATGGTTGTTAATTTAGTCTAGTTGTTTTGGCCATTTCCGGCGCTGAGTATGTCTATCAAAGCTGATTTAGCTTTCGGAGTACCAATATTTCCAAGTGCATGGACCGCGTTCTTGCGGACAGCGGAGTCAGGATCGTCCCTGATAGTCCGGGCAAGTATCTCTACGGCAGCGTCGCTGTTTGAATTTCCAAGCGCGTAAACAGCAGCGCTTCGGACTTCCACGTCTTTTTCCGATTGAATTATCTGTGCGAGGGTGGCGATAGACGCCGACGTGCCCATATTCCCGATTTGAAATAACGCCGCCTTTCTCACTTCCGGATGTTTGGAATTTCGTAACACCTCGACGAGCATCGGTGAGTCTCCGCCATCGCTGGTGTTACTGAGAGCGTAAACGGCCGCTTTGGCAAGTTCCTGGTCGTCATCATGGAGAGCGACGGATAGCAGGAATTCCGGAGTATCCTCCGAATCCTGATTCCCGATCGCGTAAAGGGTGGCCTTCCGTACTTCAGTGTTGGCAAGGTCGTTAAATAATTGTCTCAGGAGGATTTGGCTGATTTCTTCATCCAGGTTTCCGAGCGCGTAGACTGCCGCCTTCTGTAATTCGACGTCGTTGCCTTCGACAGCAACGCGGAATATCACCTCGCTTGCCTCAGTGTCGCCTCTATTACCAAACGCGTAAAGGGCTGCTTTGCGCACTTCGATATTGTGGGCAGATCTGAGAACGCTTTCCAGTTCCTCTCCTCCTGCCGGGATGTCTAGATTCCCAAGCGCATATGTCGCTGCTTTGGCTAGCTCGACGTCATTCGAGGTACGTGCAACGTCGCCGAGGACGGAGGCAGCCTGCGGCGAATCAGTATTTCCGAGCGCATACAGAGCTGCTTTCCTGACTTCCATGTCGGTGTCAGACTGCAGGATGTTAACCATACCGTCGATTACCCGCTTCT
>SMXK01000005.1 GCA_004356265.1 Bacteroidota bacterium | reverse complement strand
GAATATCCCGATACCAGTTTCCGCAGTTCTTCCTGCGGAAACAGCGACTGCAGGCGTTCAAAATTGGATGGAGATCCGACGTCCATAGCGTTCGATAACGTTCTGATGGAAGCTCGCGTCGTTCTTGTACCGCTTTCGAGGTAATCCGGGAAGTATCTGTTGGCATTATGCCCTGCAATGAATCCTAAAGATCGCATCCCTCCTTTCCAGGCCAACAATCCGGCTGTCAAATTTCCGAGATTGCCGGACGGAACGCAAAACCAATTAGCTTTTGAGTTCAAACTGGCCGCCCACGCATAATAGGTCATTTGCGGTAGCAGTCTTCCTATGTTGATAGAATTCGCTGACGTGAAGTTAACATCTCGAAGCGCAGGCTCAGAAAATGACGCTTTCACCAGTTTCTGACATTCGTCGAAGTTGCCCGAAACGCGGCACGCCGTCACGCCCTTTCGAACAAGCGTGAGTTGACGTTCCTGAAATGCACTCACCTGATTCTCCGGATAAAGGATAATCACCTCTACTCCGGGAATACCCGACAACCCGTCGGCAACCGCGCTCCCGGTATCGCCGGACGTTGCCACAAGAACTACTGTTTTCGTCTCGCCTGCGGGTTCATCGGCGATAAACCGTCTTAATAATTGGCCTAAAAATCTTGCGCCGAAATCCTTGAATGAATGGGTTGGGCCGTGAAATAATTCCAGAATCGATATCCCGGACCACTCGCAGTCTTTCAAGTCGATGAGCGGTACGTCGAATGTGAAGGTGTCAAGGCACAACTGCTCGATTTCCGCCTGAGTAAACGAACTCGAAAGGAACGGTGACAGCACGGACGCCGCAAAAGCAGGAAACGAATTGCCGGAAGCATTTCGAACGAAATTATCCGGCAACAGATGTGGAAGAAAAAGCCCTCCGTCGGGCGCTAAACCATTGGTGACAGCTTCTCTAAGATCAAATTCGCGATCGGAATTGCGGGTACTGATAAACCTCATTTTCAGACGCTCACGCTATCTCTGGCTGGTCCCACTCCCGGACACCCTTGTTATCCGGCGTCGTAACAATACTGGTGGACTCGATGCCGGCTGCATCACAGGCCTCGAACATTGCTTTTCGAATCGATTCTGCCACATTTTCGTTTTCAGAAACAGCGAACATAGCGGGACCAGACCCCGACAGAGCGCAACCATATGCACCGGCCGTAAGAGCTGCTTCCCGAATCGAATCAAAGCACGACAACAACTTGCCGCGTACCGGCTCAATAATTTCATCCTCCATAATAAACCTGCCAAACGCCCTCCAATCGCCGTCTTTGAGCGCGTCAACAAGCATGGCCAGAGATGACGCATGCCGGATTGCCCGGGAAAAAGTTACAGTCTCAGGAAGCATAGCCCGGGCCGCGCGGGTAAGAATCTGAACAGCCGGTAGAATAATGGTAATGTATAAATCGTCTTTTACATGAATATGTCGATACTGGCTCGGATCTGAAGCAGAGACTATTACAGATCCTCCGAACAATGACGGAATGACGTTGTCGCCGTGTTTGGAGCCCGAAGCGATCGTTTCGCCATCGAGAACCGCGTCTACGAGATCTTTTTTAGTGAGGGGCAGGCCAAAAATAGCATTCACTGCCCACGCTGCGGCAACGGCGCTCGACGCAGAACTTCCAACGCCGGACCCCGGAGCAATATTCTTGCTGATTATTATTTCAACGCCGCCACCATAATCAAGCACCTCAAGCGTTTTTGACGCCGCCACACCGGCCGTATTTTGAGCGGGATCTGTTGTCCCCGTCCATGCACTGTTTGCAGCGTAACTGATAGAAATGCCCGGGCGATCCGTTAGAACGGCTTCGATTTTGTCACCCCAGGCGTCTATCGCAATCCCGAGAATGTCGAAGCCGGGTCCAAGATTAGACAACGATGCCGGAGCCCACGCGCTGGCGCTTTGCTTCATTACAGAAACGGTTTCTTGACCAACGACCTTCAATGTTTAATCCCCTCTCAGGAACTCGTGAGCTTTTTCAACCATGTCTTTACTTCCAATATACACAGGTGTTCGCTGATGAAGTTTCTCGGGTTGGATCTCTAAAATCCTGCCTTTTCCGTCGGTCGCTGCACCACCGGCTTGCTCCGCTATAAAGGCGAGCGGATTGGCTTCATACATCAGGCGCAACTTGCCTTGTTTGTTGTCTTTGGTAGACGGATACATGTACAGCCCACCCTTCAGTAAATTTCGATGGAAATCAGAAACGAACGAGCCAATGTATCGGGTAGATAACGGGAAACCCTTTTCAGCATCCACTTGCTGCATCCACTTAATATATTTCCTCAATCCGGGTTCAAATGAATTGTAGTTACCTTCGTTGATTGAGTACATCTTACCGGTCCTGGGAATCCGAATATCAGGATGCGAAAGAATGAACTCACCGATGGCCGGGTCAAGTGTGAAGCCATTTACTCCATGGCCGGTCGTGTATACCAGTATGGTCGAGGACCCGTATACAATATATCCGGCACCGACCTGTTTTACTCCCGGCTGCAAAGCAGCCTCCACGGTTGGCGTACCAAAACCCTCTGGTAGCCGATAAATGCTGAATATGGTCCCTACAGAGACGTTCACCTCAATGTTAGACGATCCATCCAAAGGGTCTAGTAAAACGATGTAATCACCGCCGGAGTCCCCATTTGTATTAATCGGAATGGCCTCAGAATGTTCTTCCGAACCGATAAGACAACATTCACCGCCTCGCCTGAGGGCTCGCACAAATTCATTGTGTGCACGCAGATCCATCACCTGCTGCACCTCACCATGCACATTTATTTCTCCGGTGGCACCGAAAATGTTACTGATCCCGGCGCGTCGCATGTGCCAATTCACAATTTTGGCAGCTACAGAAAGGTCACGAATGAGCCTGGAAAACGAGCCGGTCGAATGGGCGTGTTCGTCCTGTCTCTCAATGATAAACTGTTCGAGAGTTTTCAGGTCGCCTATTTCCTGGGCGGTAAGATCTGGTAGCATAAAATAAACTTATTGAGGACAACCCGGTCCGGGCCGGTGGCAAGCTACGACTCAGCGGTGGTTTCCGCCTACTCGGTTTACCACTTCAGAAACGCGCTTTGCGGCAACAAGAACCGTGTTTTCAGAAATATCAGCATTTAGTGAAAAACGAATTGCTCCTCTCGCCCTCTCCGGAGGGAATTTCAGCGATTCGTATATGTGACTGGGTTCAACCGCTCCACTACTGCATGCTGAACCCGTAGATACATATACGCCCGCAAGATCCATGCCGAGAACCAACATCTCACCGTCAAGACCGATTCCGTCAGTGTTCAGAAAAATTATTGAAAGAATGTGTGGTGCCGACCCCTCTGTTTCGCGAGGCGTCACCACTATTGTAGCGACATCAATCTGTCGGAGAATTTCCGACTCCAACAGGTGGCGCATATTTCGGACGTGCTCTGCAGCATCGTGTTGTTGTTGCCTGGCCAGTTCAAGAGCACGTGCAAAACCAATAATTCCGGGGACGTTTTCCGTGCCTGATCGCCGGCTGCGTTCCTGTTTCCCACCGCGCAGAACAGGCTCGAGTTGGATACCTCCCCTACAAAACAATAATCCGACACCTTTAGGACCTCGAATCTTGTGCGCAGACAGGCTCAACAGGTCGACGCTTCGAACAAGTTCTGCCAGGTCGTAGTACGGTCCGGCCTGAATGGCATCTGTATGTATACATCCTCCGGCGGCATGTACAATTTTGGAGATTTCTCCGATGTTATTTGCCGCGCCGGTAACATTGTTCACCGCCATGATGGAGACGGTCGCGGCCTCCGATCCTATTGCCTTCTGGACCGTGTCTGCAGCAATCGATCCGCCCGGCTCAGGTGCAAGAAATGTAACATCGATTCCCATATCAGCAAGCTGTTCTGCCGGACGAAGAATCGCTTCGTGCTCTGTGGAGCCTGTAATCAACCTTTTACCAAAAGCTCCCGTTCGAGTCACGGAAAGAGCTAAATTATTCGCCTCCGTACCGTTACCCGTGAAAATAATCTCAGAAGGCTCACAGTTCAAGACGTCTGCGACCCGATTGCGAGCTTCCTCAACTGCGTGTCTTGCTTGACGTCCCGGACTGTGAACGGATGAAGGATTGCCATATGCATGCCGCATATAGGGAAGCATTTCTTCCAGAACGCCCTCGTCAACAGGCAGCGTCGCGGCCGAGTCGAGGTATATGGATCCTTCAGATAACATTGAGGAGAATATCTTTATTGATGCGGATTTCGCGGGAACACGACACCCGAAGATTTGATTCGACGGTAGCTAAATTACGAAAACGGGTATCACAACGATTCATGGATAGATTTGTCATCCAGGGTGGTCATCACCTTTCCGGAACAGTTACAATAAGTGGGTCGAAGAATACGGCGCTGCCTCTCATGTCTGCAGCATTGTTGACTGATGAACCCGTTCAGATCTCAAATATTCCAGATCTGAAGGATATCACTACGTTTTCTCGGGTAATGGCCGTGACCGGGACGTCTGTTGAATACAACAGGGACAATGGTACCATACGGATTGACGCTGGAACCCTGAACAATCCTGTGGCGCCTTACGAACTTGTAAAAAGGATGCGCGCCTCGTTTTACATGTTAGGCGCACTACTGGGTCGCGTCGGAAAAGCACGAGTATCTCTACCAGGCGGATGCGCCTGGGGACCCCGGCCTGTTGGTTTGCATATCGACGGATTGAAAGCCTTCGGGGCCACCATAGATCTTGATCAGGGATATGTGGTGGGCTCTGCTCCGGGTGACCGCCTGCCAGGCGGTATATTTAAGATGGAACCATCCAGTGTAGGGGCCACAGTAAATTTACTTTTGGCCGCAGTCACCGCAGCGGGTGGCTCGCGCATTGAAAATGCGGCGATTGAACCTGACGTCGTTGTTTTTTCCGAAATGTTGCAGAAAATGGGTGCCGTTATTCATGGTATCGGTACGCCGATTCTGGAAATTGAAGGTGTGGACAAACTTTCTGGCGGAAATTTCTATAATTGCTCTGACAGAATTGAATTGGGTACGTTCATGATCGCGGCGGCAATTTCAGGAAAACCTGGTGACGAGATAGCCATGTTCAACGCTGAACCCCGCCACCTCGGCGACACATTTCTTGACAAATTTAAAGAAACCGGAGCTGAAATTCGTACAGACGGATCAACCGTTTATGTTAAAACGCCTGAGAAACTGAGTGCTGTCAGTGTCACCACCGAGATATTTCCAGGATTTCCCACCGATTTGCAGGCCCAGTGGACTGTGCTGCTGGCATGCTGCGACGGGAACGGGAAAGTGCGGGAGACCATCTATCCGGACCGGTTTAAACATATTCCTGAGCTACGCAGAATGGGTATTAATGCTATCGTTGTGGGGGATGAAGTGGTCGTTGAAGGAGGTGGCGTTTTTCAGGGCGCGCAAGTTATGAGTACGGATTTAAGAGCCAGCGTGTCACTTGTGCTAGCTGGAATGGTTGCGTCCGGCACGACGTACGTGCAGCGCGTCTATCATCTGGATCGTGGATACGAAAACCTCGAAGGGAAACTCGCCGGGCTCGGTGCCCGCGTTGTCAGAGAGCAATTTGACGAATGGGCCGACCCGTCGTAGGATACGTTCACAGTCAGCCTCACGGGCGATTCAAAACCTTGCGCCGAGTTGGAATCGAGCCGTATGAATGGTCCGAGACCCGGAAGGATTCCGTCCGTCGTAAGAAAAAGTGGCGGTTAATACGTCGGACAAATTGCTTTGGGCCGACAACCTCCACAATATGGACCGGCCAGGACCGCGCCCGTCCGTCATTTCGTACCACAATATTCCAGTGACGGGGGCACTTAATTTAGCGTCTGCAATTTCGAATCGGCCCATAAAATCAACATTTCCCATCATTTGAATCCTGGCCTGGAAAGGGATTTTTATCATACGGGATGTTATTTGTGTGGAGCGATCCTCTTTTCGAGACCATGTAGTATTTACACTGAAAACGGTATTTCTTGAAGCTGTCCAGGAGATCGAGGGATCAAATTTCCACGACCGAACATCATAATTTCGAGAAGAAAACGATTCGCTGCCCACACGATTAACTCCGGTTTCTACGGATACACCGAGCGCGACACCGGCGTTTAACTGAGTGCGTTGCCGGATCTGAATAATCCTCCCGAGCACGGTCTCAATTCCCGCCGCCAGTTCTGATAAGGACTGAACTTCTTGGATTGCAAAGTCAAGCGATACGGACGGGGTGTTTCTGAAGAACGCGAACTCCTGTCGCACCCGAATTCTACCATTCAGCGTATTCAGCGGAGTTCTGAACGTGTTCAATCTTAACAAATACAGATTGATTCGATCTGAATCGCGGCTCCTCTCTTCTACGTCGATAAGCGTGACGGAGACGAGTCCACGTTTAAACCGGCTCCACGCTGAACCCGAAACATTGGCCTGCGACCCGGGATGTCTGTACTCGAACCTGATGCGAGCCTTGGCCGTCGTGATCTCCTCAAAATCATCAGAAGGGAAATAGGATCGGATGAATTGTCCTTCATTCGGCAGCGTTTCGGGAATGAATT
>SMXK01000051.1 GCA_004356265.1 Bacteroidota bacterium | reverse complement strand
CGATCCCGACTACCGGGCGTTCCCTGTAATCGGAAGCCGTGTGGCCATTTGGGTGGTTGCTCAGCTCCATCTCATGTTTGCGGCGTTTGTACTCGCCGTTCCCATGTTTGCAGTGATCATCGAGATTATCGGCATGGTCACCAAGGATAAGCGTTATGATGCTCTGGCACACGAGTTTACGAAACTTCTTTCGGTTTCGTTTTCGCTCACGGCTACGCTCGGCGCGTTAATGGTGGTGATGTTGGTTGTACTGTACCCGCGTTTGACAGAGTACATGGTATCGATTTTCAGCTGGACATTCTTCCCGTACATCCTGCTGTTCTTCCTCGAAGCTGTTTTTCTGTACTCCTATTATTACGGATGGGGCAAGTTTTCGCCGAAGGTCCACCTGACTCTCGGAATCTGTCTGAATATCGTCGGCACCGCCATCATGTTTATCGCCGATGCATGGCTCACGTTCATGAATACCCCGAACGGTATCTCAGAGACCGGAGCGCTCGTGAGCATGGCAGATGCGGTAAACAACTTCATCTGGATGCCGATCAACATCCATCGGATGATCGCGAACGTGGCTTTCGGTGGATCCATCGCCGCGGCGTACGGGGCCTACAAATATCTGGGCGCGAGAACGCCGGAGGAAAAAGCCCATTACGACTGGATGGGATATGTAGGGAATTTCATTTCAATCAGCGCGTTATTACCACTGCCTTTCGCGGGTTACTGGCTGGGCAAGGAAATTTATGCCTATTCACAGAGTCTCGGTATAACGCTGATGGGGGGCACGTTCTCCTGGCTCTTCATCATTCAGGCGATTCTGATCGGGAATCTGTTTCTTGCGGCGAACTACTACCTGTGGCTCAGTATGGAGCGCATCGAGGGAGCGGAGAGATTCAGGAAGTTTATCAAGTATCTGCTGGCCTCCATTGCCGTTACGTTTCTGGTCTGGGCGACGCCTCACTCACTGGTAGCTTCTATCGAGGAAGCCCGCCAGATGGGTGGCTCCAATCACCCGATGCTGGGCGTTCTCGGAGTTATGTCTGCCAAGAACACGGCCGTCAACATCCTCATATTAACGACCTACATAAGCTTCCTGTTGTACAGACGGGGAAACAAAGAACCGACCGTGTCATGGGCGAAAGCGGGTCAGAATGCCCAGCTCGCCATATTCGTCGGGGCCATCTCTCTCGTAATTTTCCTTGGGATCTACGGCTATTTCGTAGAAGCCCGGGTCCGGATCGCTTTATCGGTTCCACAGGTGCTCGCGGTATTGTTCACGATGATTTCGGTTACCATAATTGATATCTATCTGTTCAAGGGAGCCAAATCAAGGGGTGAAATCAAGTGGGGTAAAATGCCGGATCGGGCTCAATACGCGCTTTTCTTCATAACAATCACGTTTGCGTGGACTATGGGGCTGATGGGTTATGTGCGCGCCGGTATGCGTCAGCACTGGCATGTATTTGGTGTTATGCGTGATACATCTCCCGACGCATTCACACCCACTCTCGGGTTCGCGTCAAATGTGATTTCAGTGACCGTCCTGATATTTTTCCTCTTTATAGCTGTTGTATTCTGGCTCACCGGCCTGCCCTCTAAGAAGGACTGGGAACCGAAGGACGCGCGACAATCGACGAGTGACGAGGAGGTGTCGGCATGAACACGGGTCTTAAAATATTGCTCTTTGTACTGGCTGTACTGGCATTTTACAGCTATGTGGGGAACACGGTACCGCAAAAGATTACGTATCCGCCGGAAACCGCAGAATTGAGTGGTGACATGACCACGGATGAACTGGTTGAGGCTGGCGCTCAGATTGTTGCCGGAAAGGGCACCTGCCTTGGGTGTCACACGGTCGGGTCAACAGTAGAAGCGTCTTCACTAAGATTCCCGGATCTGGGTAACATCGGTGGCATTGCCGGAACCCGAATCGAAGGGAAATCTGCCCTGGAATACCTGGCTGAATCTCTGTACGATCCTGCCAAATACATCGTTGAGGGATTTTTGCCGGGAATGCCGGTGGTCTCCCGTCCGCCGATCGGATTGACAGACAATGAGATTCTAGCCGTCATGGCCTATCTGCAGAGCCTGGGGGGCACGGCAACTATCACCCTCGCCACCACGCATTCGTTTACCGGTCAGGGAGCATCGGAATCGAGTGCGGCAGCGCCTGCAGTTGCGCTCGGGGCAGGGCTGGACGGGCAAGGCGTATTCGACACATACATGTGTGCGACCTGCCACAATATCGATCTACCTGATCGGCTTGTCGGTCCTTCGTTGTTTGACGTCGGGAGCCGTCTGACGCGAGGCGAGATCTATGAGGCCGTAATGGATCCGGATGCTACAATTGCTGAAGGATATCCCGGTGTGGTGATGGCGACGACGCTCGGTGCGTCCGGGTTCTATCAGAAAGTATCGCCCGAAGAAATTCGTTCGCTGGTTAATTTCCTAGTAGAACACACCGGTAACTGAGGAGGTATCGAATGAATTTTATAGTGATAGTCTCCGTAGCGGTCGTTCTGTTCGCTCTGCGATTTGCAAAACTAAATGCGCTCGGATGGGCTGTCGCATGGTGGGTGGGTGTGTATATCTGTTTCAGATATGGGGTAGTGCCGCCCGTACCGGCATCAATTATGTCCATGTACATGTTTATCGTGACGCTCGTACTGGTAGCATATGTGTCAGCCGCCCACGATCGAATGAAGGAAGTGACGGACAGTTTGATTGCCTTTTTCGTCAATCCGAAATACAAAATTGCTCTTGGCCTTTCGTTGCTGCTGTTGCCAGTGCTTGTAGCGTTTCAGGTGTACACGGGTATGACGAGTCAGCCCCAACCTCCGATTTCAGGTCGGACTGTTCACCCGCCCCCACCGGGGAATATTTCGTTTCAGGGAAAACAAATTGACCTGCTCACAGTGCATAATCCATACCGCGATCTGGCGGATTCTGATCCGCAGGCTTTTTCTGCGCACGTAAATGCGGGTCGATCAATTTATTACCAGAATTGCGTGTATTGCCACGGCGATAATATGGAAGGGGATGGAATGTTTGCCCATGGTTTCGATCCGATCCCGGCAAACTTCCAGGATCCCACTACGATTGCCATGCTTCAGGAATCCTATCTGTTCTGGCGAATTGCAAAGGGAGCGCCCGGACTTCCGTCGGAATCAACTCCGTGGTTCTCCGCCATGCCGGCCTGGGAGACTTTTCTATCTGAAGAAGAAATATGGGACGTAATTCTGTTTCTGTATGACTATACAGGGCAGCTTCCACGCGCCTCGGAGGAAGTCCATTGAAATACGTGCTGACACTACTATTGCTCGCCGCAGGTACGGCTTCCGTTTCTGCCCAGAATATAGATCTGGGTTCTGACGCCCAGAGGGATGCCGGGAAACAAATGTATGAATTGAAATGCGCTCATTGTCATGGTGCTGACGGTGCAGGTGATGCGGCGATGAGTGAACTGCTGAGACCGGCCCCGAGAAATTTTACCTCATCGACATTCAAATTCAGAACAACTGGCAGCGGCGAATTGCCGTCTGACGATGACATCAAGGACAGTATTCGCAAAGGCATGCCCTATACCGGAATGCCTCCGTGGCCGTCGTTGAGTGAGGACGAAGTCACAAATCTGATGTATTATATCAAAACATTTTCTGATGACTTCGCGGGCGTATTCGGAGAGGTGACACCGCTGGAAATGCCGGATCCACCGTCGATGAGTGAGGAGTCCATAATTCGGGGGCGAGAAGTGTATATCGAAAATTCGTGCGCGGACTGCCACGGCGAAAAGGGCCGCGGAGACGGACCATCGGCACCTACGCTCGAAGACACCTGGAATTATCCTATTCGAGCGGCCGATCTGACCAAGCGCTGGGCGTTCCGGGGAGGATCGTCTAGGAGTGATATATTCAGGACGTTCACGACCGGACTGGACGGGTCACCGATGCCTTCGTTTGACATTCAGCCGCCAGAAGACCAGTGGAATCTTGTTGATTATGTGTATTCGTTATCCCGGGACGAGGCAGATTACGGGACGATGGTTGTAGCAACGACCATCGCCGAGCCGATTGATGTGAACAATGCTGCCTCGGTTTTTGATGGGATTGACCCGGTATTGTTCGCTGTTGTAGGACAGGTGATCGAACCCGGGCGGGCGTTTTTCCCGGGCGTAAACGGCGTTGAAGTTCGGTCTGTTGTGAGCCCATCGACAATTTCTATTATGTTGCAGTGGAACGATATGAGTGCCGAGACCACCGGGATTGCGGGGCCGGGTCTGGGAGCGCCTGACAGGACCGCAGACGAAGACACGTCTATCACATATGCCGACGCGATTGCAGTTCAGTTTCCGTCTGGCGTAAGCGCAGGTACAGGAAAACCCTATTTCCTTTTTGGTGACCGGAAGGCGTCTGCCGATCTGTGGTTTGCTGATCTGTCGGCCACGCAGGCGACGCACTATACAGGCAAAGGGTCCGGTGACATTCAGCTGGACGAGACGCGAATAGAGATGTCGTCTTCCTACTCAGACGGCCAGTGGACAGTAATAATGCAGCGCGACCGTGAGATTAGCGGGCACGCCGCTTTCACCGAAGGCACGTTTGTCCCGATATCGTTTTCAGTTTGGGATGGTTTTAATCGCGAGCGGGGTAACCGCCGCGGTATCACAATGTGGTACAGTCTATACATCGATGTAGCCGTTAAGGAGTCTCCGGTCGTACCTATGATATCGTACGGATTTGCTACCCTTCTTCTCGGACTGATAACCACTTTTCTTGTCCGTCGAAAATTTGGAGATAAGGAATCTGCATAACCCCGAATTCCCCCGATCCGCCGCGCGATTTGATACTCGAAAGGTGCGCGACACACTGTAGATTAAATCGAATGTAGATTAAAACGAATAAAGAATAAATCGAACTATCGGCTTCATATCGCCCAGCCCTTGTCTCTTGGAATCTGACCAAGAAATGCAACCTGGCCTGTCCGCACTGTTACCTTGATGCAGGAGAGGGTGACGAGGACGAGCTCACGACCGAAGAGTGTTTTTCGTTGATCGATGAGATGCTCGAGCTGGGTACGGAGATGCTG
>SMXK01000050.1 GCA_004356265.1 Bacteroidota bacterium | reverse complement strand
GGTCGACCTGTTAATTTACCCACGTCGCAATTCTTGTGACAACCCACTGATTCTGTAACTGCCTGTCACGTGTCCAGGAAAACTGAACTCATAACTCTTCTGTTGTTCGATGCCGGTGCACTGATATGTGCAAATGTGTTGTGGTATCTGGTACGGTTCGAATGGGCCGTGTTCGGTGATCCAACATTATCGCCCGCAGTATCGAGTCTGATTCCTGTTTATGCCGCCCTGACGGGTTATTGGTTGCTTCTGTTACTGTTATCCGGGATGTACCGGGAGCGGTACGCGGCGAGCAGGCTCGACGAATTGGTAACGCTGGCGAAAGTCGTCACCGTGGGCATCTTGGTAATGTTTTTTGTGTTTTTTATTGATGCACTTGATGCCTATTCAGCCAGATCGAATATACTGTTCTATTGGGGCACGGTCTTTTTTCTCGTTGCGCTGGGTCGTGTAATCGTTAGCTCCGTCCAGAAGATGTTTATCATGCGCGGGAAGGGGTTACACAGAGCTCTTGTTGTAGGCTGGAGTGACCGTCTGGATAAATTGTATGAGGAAGTAGCCCGATACCCGGAGGCCGGAATCGAAATTGTGGGAGCACTGCGATTGCGGAGACAACCGAGTGGTACGCCGGGAGAAGATCTCGAACCCGACCTCGAAGAATTGGAAAACACCCAGTCAATTCACGATTTACCTCGCTTGATAGACGAGCTGGATGTTCGGGATGTTTTGATAGCTCTGGGATCGAACGACGGCGATTCGCTGATGGAAGTCCTGCGGTTATGCGATGGAAAATCCGTCACTCTCAAGCTGGTACCCGATTTCTATACGCTTATAGGTGGAATGTCTCGTACAGAACACATGTATGGAATTCCGTTGATTGAAGTGTTACCGGAGCCACTGGCCCCCTGGGAGGTTTCGTTGAAAAGGATGTTCGACCTGATTGTCTCCTTGATAATCCTGATCGTTGGTTTCCCATTATGGGTGTTGATTGGTATCGCAGTCCATTCTTCTTCGCCCGGGCCAATGATATATAGACAAATTCGCGTGGGTGAGAAAGGACGTACGTTCACGATGTTAAAATATCGGACGATGAAAGAGGACGCAGAACAAACGACGGGTCCAGTGTGGGCGAGTACGGATGATCCACGGTATACGCCTCTGGGACGATGGCTTAGAAAATGGCGACTGGATGAGATCCCGCAGCTAATAAACGTCTTTAAGGGCGACATGAGTCTCGTTGGTCCGCGGCCCGAACGCCCTTATTTCGTGGAAAAATTGGCCAGAGAAATACCTCTCTACAATCGACGCCATCGTGTCAAGCCAGGGATTACCGGTTGGGCTCAGGTAAAATGGAAATATGACACAAGTCTTGACGATGTTCGGCAAAAAGTGAAGTACGATCTTTTTTATATTGAGAATATGAGCTTGCAGCGTGATGTGCAGATTCTCATCCGTACCATTTATACGGCCATTCGCGGCAGCGGAAGGTAACCGATGCAGACTGATTCACTGACAGACGTACGCGCCTTATATGAGGCGTTGTTATTGCCACGCGTAATAGAGAAGAAGATGCTCAGCCTCATCAGGCAAGGCCGAATCGCGAAATGGTTCAGCGGATATGGGCAGGAGGCCATTGCTGTCGGAGTTACGTCAGCTCTGCGGGAGGACGACTACATTCTTCCGATGCATAGGAATTTGGGAGTCTGGACCACACGTGGTGTGCCGCTCAAAAAACTCTTCTGTCAGATGATGGGTAAAGAGGGCGGGTTTACCAGGGGCCGGGATCGAACTTTTCATTTTGGAACTCGCGAGCACCACATTATCGGCATGATTTCGCATCTTGCGGCGATGTTACCGGTTGCTGACGGGCTTGCCCTCGCTGCGCAGCTGGATGGTTCTGATCGGGTCGTCGCAGCTTTTGTAGGAGAAGGCTCAACAAGGGAAGGTGATTTCCACGAAGCGCTCAGTCTGGCTTCAATCTGGTCGTTACCAGTGTTATTTATAGTTGAAAACAACGGTTATGCTTTGTCTACTCCAACGGCAGAAGCGATTCCGTTAACAGACATCGCGGATGCAGCCGCCGGTTACGGGATGAATTCTGAAATCGTAGATGGAAACGATTTGATAGCGGTGAATGAAGCAGTTGAGCGGGCCGCATCGAGGGCACGGACCGGCGATGGGCCGACTTTACTCGAAATGAAGACATTCAGAATGCGAGGGCATGAGGAAGCTTCAGGTACGAAATATATTCCGGATCACCTGTTTAAAGAATGGGGTGAGAGAGACCCGGTCAATCTGTTCGCGGACAACGTTTCTGAACTGCTCTCAGAGAATGAAAGGGATAAGATTCAGAGTCGACTGGAGCACCAGATAGAAGATATAGCCGAGTGGACACTCACTCAACCAGCGGTTGTGAGTGACCGAGCGACCGAATTGTCTGACGTTTTCGAACCGATCACCGAAGTAGCAGAGCCAAAATATACCGGCAAGAGAGAAACGGTTCGATTCATCGACGCAATTTCAAAAAGCCTTTTTTCAGCGATGCAGGACGATGATCGCGTCCTGATAATGGGCCAGGATATAGCTGAATACGAAGGAGTGTTTAAAGTCACCGCAGGATTTTTGGACGAGTTCGGATCTGCCAGAGTCCGAAATACACCGATTATTGAGAGCGGTGTTGTTGGAATGGCGATGGGTTTGGCGCTCGAGGGATGGAAGCCTGTCGTCGAAATCCAGTATGCGGACTTTATTACCTGTGGCTTCAATCAAATCGTCAATAACCTGGCAACAACAAGATACCGGTGGGGGGCACCTTTAGGTGTCACAATTCGGGCGCCGATTGGCGGTGGGATTGGTGCCGGACCGTTTCATTCGCAATCCATGGAAGCATGGTTCTGCCATGTACCGGGCCTCAAAGTGGTATTTCCGTCGACGCCTGAAGACGCAGCAGGACTTTTACGTTCTTCTATAGACGATCCAAACCCTGTTTTGTATTTCGAACACAAGAAGTTATATCGGTCACTCAAAGCTGAAATGCCTACGGATACGTTCCGAATACCACTTGGCAAAGCGCGCATCGCTCGCTCTGGAACCGATGTCACAGTTGTTACTTATGGCGTGGGAGTTCACTGGGCCCAGGAAGTTGCGGATGAATTGGCGCCAGGCGGTGTCTCTGTGGAAGTCATTGATCTTAGAACACTGATCCCGTGGGATCGAGAATTGGTCCTGGCTTCCATCAGGAAAACAAATCGAGTTCTTGTAATTCATGAGGCTGTTCGAACTGGCGGATTCGGAGCCGAAATTATGGCTGAAATTGTGGAGGAGGCGTTTGATTCACTCGATGCTGCGCCGGTACGAATTGGTGCTGAAGACATGCCGGTTCCGTTTTCTAATTCGCTGGAAGACGATATTTATTCGGCTCGTGGACGCCTTAAAGAGGGGCTTCTGAAGCTCCTTGATTACTGAGAAGAGATATACTATTTATTATTCTTTCTTCTGAACTGGCAGCGGTTAAACACGTTCACCGACGTTCATTCATAATTTTAACTTTGGCTCCTGGAGATTGATTGGACTACACAACATCGGATTTAAGAACATCGGATTTCAAAACATCGAATTTCAGAACGACGTGAAAGGACTTCTTAGTGCAGGTCTCGTGGCCATAACACTCGCAGGATGTGGTTCGTCGGAAGATGAACGATTTCAAACCTACGCGACCGGTCGTCTTACAATCTCCACCCAAACCGATTCGACTACGGATTTCAGCGGATTTGAAGTTTTGTTAGCCGCTCAGTATGACGGAGATGTTGACACCCTGGCTATTGCCGTTACCGATGTGAATGGCGATTTCGAGTTGGAAATCAGCGCAAGAGAGAGCGGTGTTTATCCATTAATAGTACGCAGGGCCGGGGTCGAGCTGAGTACCAGTCAATTTGTAGTAGCCCAGGGCGACACGTCGCAAATATCGGGTTCGTTTCCGCTGAACGGGAGGCGATTGAGAATAGTGTCTCCTGAAAATGCATCATGGATGGCATACATTAATTCGAAGGCTCAGTACAGCCTTTCAATGGTGGATATGCTCGAGACGGGTGATTCAGCGCACTTGTCCATTCCGCAGATCTCCGAACAGACTGCATCAATGTTATGGAGCCTTAGAGATTTATACCCCGGCACATACGGCGCAGAGCTCGCCAGCGTCGAGTCCGTTCAGATGTTGGAGGGTTGGAACGATGCTCTCGCTGTTGATCACGTTCTGGATCTTGATTTAGACAATCCTCACATCGTTGATGCGGTTCGCGCCGCACGCAGGTCTGAGGCTCGCATCGCGGGGCAGGAGGCGTCCATTAATTTGATCAATTATTTTCTCCAAAACATACAAGATATCGATCGTAAGGCTTCACTTGCTGCTGAACTGGTAGTGGCCCACACAGATAGCCTGAATCGCCAGGCCGCTCTTGAGGCAGCGTTAACTCTGCGTAGGGATTATCCGGATTCGAAGTGGTCAGAATGGGCGACACGGGCCGCGTACGAGGTCGAAAACCTTTTGCCGGGCATGCCCGCGCCGCCATTTTCTGTTGTGACACGTGACGGTGAAATATTCTCACTATCTGACGCGGCGGATAGATTTTTTGTGCTTGAATTTTATGAGCCCAGAAGCCGGATTTTCCAGCAGGAGCTTGCCGAAAGAGATATCGTGTTTCAGGCTATGAATCCGCTCGTGTTTACGACTCTTTCTATTTCCATGGAGCCCGATAGAGACATTAACGAAGCTCTTTTTGAGGAAAATGTTCACGCTGGTGCCTTTGCCTACGCGTCAGAACAGAGTTTAGATATTGGTGCGGCGTATAATATCCATGTGTTACCAACGCGGTTTTTGATCGATCGGGACGGTTACATTATGGGCAAGTATTCGGGCTATGGATTGCGACCGCTGGAAGAAGACCTGGTCGCGATTGTTCGGGGGAATTAAGGAGTCCATGACTATTGTCCTGATCTTGAATCGCGATTTTAGTCTGTCACTGGAGATCAATACCTGAAAAAACTGTTATGCTGATCGCTGGAAACTGGAAAATGAATACTGACCTTCCGACTGCCAGGCAGTTGGCGAGTGCAGTGGTGTCGTCGGTCGGAGATCCGAACCCTGTGCGCGTTGCTATTTTCCCGCCCATGGTGAGTATTGATGCGGTTTTTAGTGTCATTCACGGTTCGCCTGTGCTGCTGGGCGCTCAAAATGTCCACGATGGCGAATATGGAGCGTATACAGGCGAGGTTTCAGCACCGATGCTCCGATCGGCGGGTTGTCACTATGTGATTGTCGGACACTCTGAAAGGCGTCAGCACTTTGGTGAAACCGATGAGACGGTCAATTTCAAAATCGCCAGCTCCAGAGCAAATCGACTCGTACCCGTTGTGTGCGTCGGCGAAACTCTTTCTGAACGAGATGCCGGCAGGGAAAAACAGATTGTTGAACGACAGATTCGAGCCGGCATGAAGGGCGTCGCGATTGGTTCAGGGCTGGAGATGGTTGTTGCGTACGAACCAATCTGGGCCATAGGAACGGGTCGTACGGCAACACCTGAACAAGCTCAGGAAATGCATGCGCTCATTCGAAAAATCCTGATTGATTTATTCGGCAAAACTTCGGGGAGCGACATCGATATTCTTTACGGAGGCAGCATGAAACCAGGTAACGCTGCAGAGCTGCTCTCGCAGCCGGACGTTGGAGGGGGGCTGATAGGTGGGGCGAGCCTGAAAGCTGAAGATTTTGCGGCGATTGTTGCTGCAGCGGTTAAAGCGGTCTGACTAATGCACATCGGATTTACACCGAGCGTGTATCTCCACGGCAATCAGATATTATGGGTCTGCTTGCTGATGTTGGTCGGATGTGCTGGCTCGTCAGAATTGAGCGGACCGTACGATGGTATAAGCAGCGCACGGGAGCGTGATAAATTTTCATTTGATGCGCGTGTATCGCCCATTATCAATAGTGAAATCCGTGGATTGGTTGTAGACGTTGCCATTTCTGAGACGTCCATTACTTTCGAGGAGCGAAACGATTCGCTACACGCACATCTGGAATGGTTGATCAGGCTATACAGTGCGGACAAGTCAAGATTATTTGACGAGAGGTCTGCCCGAACCTCGTTTGTTCGCCCTGTACGAGCGCTGCCTTCGCTCTTCAACTTGTCGCGGCATCAGGTAGTGTTTGCTGCGCGGGCAGGCAAATATCTTGTTGAAATTCAATTAGAAGATCGCCTTTCCGGCAAGACATCGACCCGGACCCTGATTGCACAGTTCCCTGCGCAAAACACAGCCCTGACAGTCAGTGAACTCAGCCTTGATTCTGAGACGAATACGCCGCTGTTGGACATCCACGTACCTTTTCGGGCAGAATCTACTTCTGTGTCTTTTACGATGGCCGGAAATGTTTCGCGACCTGTTCGCACGACGATAGGCTTACTTAAAATACAGGCGGATACAGTTGCTGCCCGCCCCCCGTACTGGAGAGGTCCTCCATCGACCGCGGCTACAGTGACGGGTCGGCGAATTGTCGTTGACACCGTCTCTGTTATATCTGAGGTAGTTCTCCGCGGCACTGCTGAGATCGTTTCTACAATGTTCAAAATTGTTGAACCCGGGGCATATCAGTTCGTGCTGAGCGTAGACAACCTGGCCGTAGAGGGTGGTCCTCCGGCGGTTAACGTGGATCGATACCTTGTGGTCCGCAGAGCCAGATACCCGGGTGTTACAACATATACCGAATTGTCGGCCCCGCTCTTTTATCTGGCTGAGCCGGAAGAATGGGAGGCCATCAAAGTCGGAGTTGAGCCGGGCCAGATGGTGAACGACTTTGATTCATTCTGGGGTCGATTCATGACGGATGAACGGAGAGCCAAGCAAACGCTGCGCCTTTATTTTTCTCGTGTTGAAGAGGCGAACGTGCGATTCGGAGGTTTGTCCGAAGGGTGGCGGTCCGATCTGGGCATGGTGTATATCATTCTCGGAGAGCCGCTTTTCATTGATCGGTCACGTGAGCGGGAAACATGGTTTTACTCTTTTGAGGACGGCCGCGCTGACCAATCATTCACTTTTGTGACGAATTTACGATCGGATTTTCCTGCATTGTTGAAACCGGTGGTTCTGGAGCGATCCTCCGACTATGAGAATTTT
>SMXK01000049.1 GCA_004356265.1 Bacteroidota bacterium | reverse complement strand
TATTGGAATCGGAGAAACACCCGGCGAAAACCGGTTCGAGAGGTTTTTCAAGGTTTAACATGTGGAGGCCTCCACCACACGTATTTCCAGATCCGCTGACTCCGACGACGTAGGCAAATCCAGTCGACTCATTGATCACAATGTTGTGGGCAGAGCCAACGCCATCGTAGTGGCCGTCTTCGGTAAAAACAATTGGTGTATTCTGCGGATTACGAAGCCTGGTCAGATCGAATATTTGTACGCCGTGTTCGGGCGCGCCATCAGCGACGATGTACGCGTGATCTTTGTACACTTTGACGTCCCTCCATGAACTCGGGTTGGTCCCTTCCGTACGAAAAAGTTCTCCGATATACACAGGATTTTGAGCATCCGTTACGTCAACAAAGGCCATCGCATCCTGCCGGCCCACGAGGGCGTACTCTTTGCCGGTCACAGGGTCTGTCCAACCCCAGACGTCGTTCACTTGAATCCCCCGAGGAGCACCAATGTCCTTGGTAGATAGAAATGCAACCATGTCCACAGCGTCACAACTGAACCTGGACGCTTTTCCGTCTTCACATTGTGTCTGACCGCCTGTAATTGAGTCGTAGGCTTCTATGTCTCCTTCAAGTTTCGCTGTTTCGACCCACGATCCATCCTGATTCTCAAAGATCGTGGCAGAACCACCGCGACCCGGAAGTCCGGCGACCGCAATCGTCGAACTGACAGCGATAGAAGCAGAGTAATTTGATCCACTGCCAGCGAATTCAGAGAAAATTTTTGATGAGCCTGTCCAATTGCCGTCTTCATCCGCGTGAAACGAATACACAGCACCCGCCCCACGAGATGCCCGGGGTGCACCAATCCATACGTGCTTTTCCGAAACTGCTATTGATAATCCGAATCTCATGTTCGGGGTACCGTCAAATGGCGCCAGCGATCCTGATTGTTTCCAACGACTGTTTTCGTCCATTCGATACAAAAACACGGCCCCGGTTGAACGTAGTATTCGTGGTGCACTGACCAGTAGCATATCGTCCATCGTTTGGAGTACCGATCCGAACCTGTTGTTTCGATCAAGCCCGAATGCGCTCAGCTGATCCAGTTCAACCCATTCACCGTTTTGTTTGCTATATACATATACGACGCCTTCGCGTTTACCTTTGCCAGGCGCCCCAACGAATACATAGTCACCCATTATTGCTACTGAGGAACCGAAGACATCACCGGAAGCGCTGTCGGCTGCAACGATCATCTCGCCTTCAGACCACGCCCCTGAATCGTCTCGAGTAAAGACAAACGCAGCCCCCGCCTTTCCGAACTTGTCAGCTGCACCCACAACCAATGAATTGTCGCTGATAGCAAGAGTTGCTCCCATCCGGTCGCCCGAACTGCTTTCTGCCGTTGTTAACCGAGAGGATTGGACCCAGGCGCCACCGCTATTTCTTTTAAAAACGTACAGGGCTCCACCACCGTCATTCTGGTCAGGAGCAGATACAACCAGCGTGTTTCCGTTCAGTGCCATCGCGGTGCCGAATCCGTCACCTTCTATCGCGTCGTCCGCGATGAGTCTTCCAGACTCGGACCATGCCCCCATGTTGTCTTTCGAAAAAATGTAGACAAACCCTGACGTCATCGTATTCCCGCCTTCTCCAACGAGAACTGTTTCACCATCCATAACGATCGAAGATGAAAATCCGCCCATCGAATACATATCACTGCTGCTGTACCGATTGGTCTGGGCTGTGGAGGCCGAAATAAGCAGCATGCACAACATGCCCGTCAAAAACACAAATCTCAGAAAGATCGAATTCATTGTAAAATTATTGGGTTCGCTGAAGAATCAAACGGTGAAAAATCATTCGGCCCCACGTGGATGGGCGTCATATTCTTGTTCCGGGACCGCTGGTGAAGCCCGCAGCCTTACGATGACCTTCCGACATAGATGCGATTTTACATCAGACCGACACGGTATCTTCAACAAACTCACACCCTCTTCGAAAAAGTCGCCCCTATCTTTGAGCAGTTGCGCGTCCCGATACATTTTTATAAACCAGTTCGTCTGAATATGATTCTTGTTACAGGTTCGATGGGCCAGATAGGCATTGACCTCGTCAGTAAACTGGCAAATATCCATGGTGCAGACCAGATCGTGGCCACAGATGTGCGCCCTCCTGCACCCGATCAACTGGGCGGAGTTCGATTCACGACTCTGGATGTCACAGATGCCCGTGCACTTGACTCGATTCTTTCGGAGAACGACTTTGATACCGTATATCATCTCGCCGGAATACTGTCTGCGACGGGCGAAAATAATCCGGATCTATGCTGGAAAGTGAATATTGAAGGATTAGAGCATATGCTCAAAGCCGCCCGGTCACGAAATTTTCGACTTTTCTGGCCCAGCTCTATTGCCGTATTTGGGCCGGCAACCGAGAACACGAGCACCCCTCAACATGCTGTTATGGACCCGATGACAATGTACGGTGTAACGAAAACGTCGGGAGAGCTGTTGTGCCGCTACTACTTTCACAAATTCGGTGTCGATGTTCGGAGTATCAGATTTCCCGGGATAATCAGCCACGTTTCGCCACCCGGTGGGGGCACAACGGACTGGGCTGTTGCCATGTTCTTTCAAGCGCTGGAGGCCGGCAACTACTCGTGTTTCGTTTCCGAAGATACCAGACTGCCGATGATGTACATGCCGGACGCAGTTAAGTCTATTCTGGATCTGATGGAGGCACCGTCTGACCAAATCTCAGTCCGGACCAGTTACAACCTGACAGCCTTCAGCTTCTCCGCCGGAGAACTGGCCCACTCGATCCGGGCGTACCTGCCAAACTTTTTGTGCAGTTATGACCCCGATTTCAGACAGGAAATTGCTAATGCGTGGCCGAGCAGTATCGATGACTCCATCGCGCGAACGGATTGGAACTGGAATCCGGAATTCAATCTCGATACAATGGTCGACGATATGATCACGGAGATTCGTAAAAAACCCGACTATCTCCCAGCCTGAAACATCTTCGCAATAAGATTCCAATACCATGTATACGTCAGTCGCGCCGCAACTAGAGAGCATCCTCCAGGAGATCCGTGAGGCCGGACTTTATAAAGAGGAACGTATCATCACCTCGGATCAGTCGGCGGAAATCGATGTTGAGGGCGGTCAACACGTCGTTAATTTTTGTGCCAACAATTATTTGGGCCTGTCAAACAATTCAGAACTCATCAACGCAGCACAAAAAGGAGTTCAGAAGTATGGGTTTGGACTTTCGTCGGTCCGATTTATCTGCGGGACCCAGGACGTCCATAAGCAGCTTGAAAGCGCCGTTTCAAAGTTTCTTCAAACCGAGGACACCATTCTATATACGTCTTGTTTTGACGCGAACGGTGGGCTTTTCGAAACTATTCTGGATGCCGAATGTGCCGTTATTTCTGATGCTCTGAATCACGCAAGCATTATCGATGGCATCCGGTTGTGCAAAGCGGGCAGGTACCGGTATACACACAGCGATATGGAAGACCTCGAAAGATGTCTCAAAGAAAGTGCGGGTGCCAGACGGCGTATGATCGCCACCGACGGCGTCTTCAGTATGGATGGTGACGTAGCTCGACTACAGGAAATTTGTGACCTCGCCGACAAGTATGATGCCATGGTGATGGTAGACGACAGCCACGCCACCGGGTTTTTCGGGGCAACCGGCCGCGGCGCTATCGATCACTGCGGCGTGATGGGTCGTGTGGATATTATCACCAGCACATTAGGTAAAGCGCTTGGCGGTGCATCTGGTGGCTTTACGTCTGGCCGAAAAGAAATTATCGAGTTGCTCCGGCAACGGTCGCGTCCTTATTTATTTTCGAATTCTGTAGCGCCGGTAATTGCGTTCACGAGCCTGAAAGTTCTTGAAATGCTTTCGGAATCAACCGGTCTCAGAGACCAGCTTGAAGAAAACACGGCATATTTCCGCCAAAAAATTACTGCCGCCGGATTTGACATTCGGCCTGGTGTTCACCCCATCGTTCCGATCATGCTGTACGAGGCTCGACTTGCCTCAGATATTGCCGACGATATGCTCCGGGAAGGCATTTATGTGATCGGGTTCAGTTTTCCGGTGGTACCTCGCGGCGAAGCTCGAATTCGTGTTCAAGTTAGTGCTGCACACACACGTGAACACCTTGACTCTTGTGTTGACGCATTCATCCGGGTCGGAAAAAAACACGGTGTTATATAGATTTGCAAACTGCATGAAAGAAGTGAAGGTGGATTGCGCTATTGCGCAACCCACCTCATTTTCACTCCTGCCTCATGTGCCTTTCGGCACACCGACAGCCCTCAACTTCTGCCGGCGAGGAATATGCCCGTGGGGGTTCGGAAAGAATTGCTGTTGAGGAAGCAAGGTCTTCAAGGGGCTACCGAACCGTGTTCATGTTTTGAGTACGAACGCATCCCGGATTTTCGTGAAGCACAAATTTTTATTCTATGTATTCCCGATCCCGCTTTTTTCCGATTCAAATACCTTTTAGCATCAACTAAATATCCCAACGTCCCGTGATACTGATTCTTGAGCCGAATGTGGACACATCATCGGCCGAATATCTTCAACTTATCTCTATTCTGGATTCACTTCCTGACGTCGAATACAGAACGCACAACGTTCAAGGAGCGGAAGTAAAACTGACCGAAGTGTATCTGATCGGTGATACTCAATCACTTTCGATCGAACGCATGCGCGCACTTCCTACCGTCGAGAGCACGGTACGGATTTCAGAGTCATACCGGGTTCTGGGGCGCCATGAGGACGATAATCGGCCTGCTTCGTTCAATTACAACGGAGTTCGATTCAGCCAGGACAACCTTCACGTTTTTGCCGGTTTGTGCGCCGTTGATTCCGCGGAACATGTAGAACTCATGATGCGAGCACTAAAAGAGCATGGCCAGCAGTGCACGCGAATGGGGGCATATAAACCTCGAACGAGCCCTTATTCTTTCCAGGGACACGGTAAAGATTGTTTGCCCTTTGTGTTTGAACTGGCTGGCAAATACGACATTAAAGTTATAGCGATGGAAGTCACGCATGAATCCCATATTGACGAAATCGACGCGGCGTTGACCGCTGCGGGGCGACCCACCGGCGTGATGCTTCAAATCGGTACGCGGAATACACAGAATTTTGAACTCCTGAAATGTGTCGGCCGCCAGAGTACTTACCCCGTACTTATCAAACGCGGGTTCGGAATCACTTTGAATGAGTCGCTGAACGCTGCTGAATATCTTGCGAGTGAAGGAAATCGAAATGTCATTTTTGCACTTCGTGGCGTTAAATCGAACCTTGGCGACCCACATCGCAATCTTGTCGACTTCGCCCACGTGCCTGTTATTAAAAGAAAAACGCTCATGCCGGTTTGCATCGACCCGTCTCATTCGGTCGGCACCCGGGCTACGGGCCGGGATGGCATCATGGACGTGATGCACGTGACTGCCCAGGGCATTATTGCCGGAGCAAATATGGTTCTGGTAGATTTTCATCCAGTTCCGGAGAAAGCACTGGTAGACGGGCCACAGGCCCTTGTCTTGGACGAGCTCGGGCCGTTCCTCCGGGATGTGGAAATTGTTCGGGAAGCCTATGTGAAAAGACTGGTAAACCTGGCATGACGGTATTAGGAATTGACATCGGCGGATCTGGAATAAAAGGTGCGCCAGTCGATATCAAGGCTGGGCGATTATTGACGGACCGTTTCAGGATTCCGACTCCACCCAACGCCACGCCCGAAGCCGTCGTTGATATCGTAGATCAAATCCGCGTTTTTTTTAAATGGGACGGGCCCGTCGGGTGCACGGTGCCGGCTCGCGTTGAAAATGGACTTGTGCGGACGGCGACCAACATTCACGGTGATTGGGTAAACACGCAAATCGACGACCTGATGCAAGAAAAAATGGGCTGTCCAGTGGCGATCCTTAACGATGCGGACGCTGCCGGCTTGGCATCAATGCGATTTGGCGCAGGTCGTAATATAAACGGGGTTGTGTTACTACTCACGATTGGAACGGGAATTGGCTCAGCCCTTTTTATGGATGGAGTGCTGATCCCAAACACCGAATTTGGTCATCTGACGAT
>SMXK01000048.1 GCA_004356265.1 Bacteroidota bacterium | reverse complement strand
GTTGATTATTGTGTTTCACAGAATAACGCGGATCAGGTTTATCATGACTCAAGAAGCAACGGATTCATTCCGCTGGTGACTAGAGTATCTCTTTCCCAGATAACAGAAACACCGCCGTTTTAAAATGCTCGGCGCCGGGTCTCGAATAGAATTGACACGGTGTCTTGCAATTGCTCGGGTGGAGGGCGATACTTGTAGTGATCGATAACCAGGTCAATTGTCTCGAACCGACCAGCCTGTGATGTCTCTGCGCGTCGCCAAATCTTCCCTGATAGTGATTGACGAATTACGTCGTCAGCGGCGCGATTCGATCCATTGCCAGATTATTCGCGATTCCATCCTTCCCCGGGGCCTCGGGGATTCGTATCTGATTAAAATCGAAAACGAGGATGTTGGGTACGCCGGTGTATGGACCCGCCACTTCCCGGGCCGGGTGATGGAGTTCTATGTGTCCGAACATGTAGAATCGGCTGCGTCTGATGCTTTTGACATGCTGGTGTCGGTCTCTGGTGCACACGAAGCGGAAGCACAGACCAACATTCCCCTGATGGCCAATCTTCTGGAGGAAAAGTGTACAGATATTAAAGATGAAAACCTTTTGTTCGGCGAACCACCAGAGGGTTCAGATGATACAAGCAGTTCAGGCAGTCCAGGCAGTCCAGGCGGACACGATCCCGCATTCGTTTTTCGGAGGCGCCGACCGGGAGATACCGGCCCCGATGGAGCATGGGTCGTCGAACTGGACCACAAGATAGTCGCTGCCGGTGGGCTTCTGCGCCACTACAATGCTCCGTTTGCAGATATTTTCATGGAGGTAATTCCGGACTATCGACTCCGAGGCATTGGGAGTTCTTTAATCAGAAAGCTGAGGCAACATGCCACCGAGCACGGCATCCGCCCCGCCGCCAGGTGCGACATTGACAACGACGCTTCCAGAAAAACTCTGGAACGGGGTGGAATGATTTGTTGTGGTCGACTTCAGGCCGGTAAGATAATCTGAGCCTTCACGGCTACTCGACTCCGACCTGTCCAAGTAAAGTGATGTTGTCGTAATCAACTGTAGCCCGGCTGTTCATGGTATCGGAATCACTCCACAGGAAGATAGCCAACGGTTTATCTGGCGGTGTTTTTCCGTGTAACATCTGATAATCTGCATACAAATCCCGTTCGACGTGTTGCCATTCACCAATCCCGTCGATACCGGAAGCCAACACCAGAATCTTCAGCGGCCCGTACGACGCCCGCGTGCCTACCGGAAGCGTGGAACTGTATGTATACTTTATTCCGCGAGGTCGTCCGAGAAAATCTTTTGAGAAAATGACATAAACAGCGCCGCCGGTGTCATTTTTGCTATCCGTCTTTTCATTTGCCCCCTCGGGTAATTCAATCGCTCGCCAGTCCCACGCAATTCTTGGATGTGTTGGTAGATGCCAATTCATTTGATCTCCGTTGGTCAAAATCATCCTGAAGGCCTGATCAAGCGTAGCCGCGCGGACAAACTGATTTCCGTCTTCCTCTAAAATGTAGAAACTCTCCACATCGCGCATCAGCTCGGGCGTTAAGGGAATTAGCTTTTTTCCTCTGTTCGTATCCCATAATTCCGGAACTCCGCCAACAGAATAACTCTCAAAATCATCTAGAATAATATTCTGGGCGTATGTGCACGGCGCCAGGCCGATCACGTTGGTGATCAAGATACCGGACACCAATGCTGATTTCACGTACCACGTTATCCAGCGCTTAAAACCCATTGTGAGGCGAATTTCGGTGCATAAATGCGTAACAAATCGACGAATGGGGTGATTGCAAGAAACCTGCCAAAAACCCGCGGAATGTAATACCCGGTACCAGTCACCGCAAAGTCGAGTCGGCAAGTTCCAATTTACGACTTATCAGCCGCCAGCCACACGCTCCGAAGTAACATCGGGCGAGAATACCGGTTGCTCCATCCGAGACTCAGCCAATGCTTTTACGGATTCGAAAATGCGCTCACAACTATGGCCGTCTGCTCCCAGCATGTACGTATCCAGAAAAGCCCTGGACTGTTCCTGACAACAATCAGGTTCTGCAAGCACTCGATCAACCTGCTCCAGCAGTTCGTCGAATCCGTGGGCTAGCAGTCCCCCGTTTTCGTCCGGCGACAATTTCCATATAAAGCGGGCGCTTTCAATCTCTTTCGTTTTGATTCCAGTGACCGACAACTGACGCCACAGAAACGCTTCGTCTGCGTCCCGAACCGGGTATATGTGGATAGACGGCCGGCCGGTTGCATAGAACAAGTTCGCGATACTGCTGAAATTCGAAATAAGAGCATCAGTGACCTGCATATCGAGAAAATTATCCGGCGACTTGTCCTTGAATTTCAGAAGCACATTTGAATGAGATGCTGCAATATGTTCGAGCGATTTCAGGTATGTCTTTTCAAATCGGAATGAATCGTGTAACCTGATGATAACATTGGCGCCGAGATTATCAATTCGCGCCACAAGCCGCTCCAGCAGATCGGCATCTCGGCCCCAGTGCGAAAATATTTCGCCATAGTGCCAGGTGGGAGCAAGCAGAATCGTCTTCCGATTTACGATATCGAACGGGTAATACGGCTGAGCCAATTCTTTATCGATTGGCTGCCGCAGATCGTCATGACTGGCGGCCCCCAGAATCCGGCAGTTATCGGCGTGCACGCCACTGATTTCTGACCTGTGTTTAAAATCCCATGGACCGAAACACTGCCACCTGAAGCGGTTTCCAGGTTCATTCACGTCACCCCAATGCCGTCTCAGGGACCGGTGCAACCACCGCATCTCTTGTTCGTCGTTCGGTCCCTTCCATCCGAACCCGTGCCACAACATGAATCCTTTAGGAGCCGTTGCGGACCAAGGTGCGCGATTGTCCATGATCGTAACGTCTGCATCAAAGTCGTGAAGCCCCAGTCCGTGGTGATGAAAGCGGCGGCGGATGATCTCCGCGTCAATCGGGAAAAGCTTCGCTACTCCCTGCCTCTCAAAATAATGGGGGTTCTCCAGAACGACCTTGACCGTCGTATTTTGCTGCCGGCTTAGATATCTCGTAAAACTCCATAAATCGGCACCGAATGTGGTTGGCCAAACCAGAATATTCATGAAGTGGCAGAGATTTGGAGGGTTTGCAGCTATGCCGAACTATTGAAGATACGGAGTGTCATTGCCACTATCCGAATCCGTATTGCGGAATGACTAAATTCTATCCTGGATGAACGAAAGAATACGCCTTGCGCGGGATTCCCAAGTCAAATTCCCAACCGTTTCAGCGGCGTTCCGAGCAAGCTTCGCACACCTTTCAGGGTCTATCAGCAGAGCCGTCAATGCTGCAACAGCCATATCTACATCATCCGGCTTGACCAGAGAGGCGTTAATTCCGTCCTCCAATATCTCGGCAAGATCCGGCGTTGCGCCCGCCAGAATCGGTCGTTCAGAAGCCATGTACATAAATGTCTTTATCGGCAGAACGGTATTCCCTGCATTCATAAGGGGCTCGGTCGATGGAGGAATAATGAGAACGTCCGCAGCAGATAAAAATGGTAACGTCTGGGGATGTGAACACCATGGATGGATAAATACGTTCGGAATGCTCGCGGCCTCGAGTTCTACCGAACCGTTGCCTTCGGAACCGACGAGCAGAAAATCAACATCGGGAAGCCTCCTCGCCATGTCAAGAACCACCCCTAGCCCCTTTTTGCTGTTAATCCGACCTGAATAAACCACGATATTCTGATCGTGTGTTATACCAAGCAATACCCGGGCCTCTTCCTTCGACTTGCGTGCTCGATAGTGACTGGGATCATACCCGTTGTGGGCTGTCATCAATTTTTCGGACGGCATTCCAATACCCTCGTAACTTTGACGGGCATAATCTGAATGCAAAATCGCCCCCACAAATAATGGATGACTGCCAATCCACCTGAATAAATCGTGGTTATAGGTATTCTGCACGGGCCACGGCCGATACGTTTCGTATACGATGGGTCCCGCATCCAGTAGAAGTGAAGTTATTAAGATCGGCAAGGTTCGTGTGTACAAAACATCCGATTCTTGAGCAATGCGGCTTGCGGGTGCCCTCCATCCTTGCGCAAGTTTTTCAATTCCTCTAATACAAGGAAAAACACTTCTCACTGTCGCGACACGAAATCGCTCTTCGACAGAATAGTATCGTGCGATATCGCTTGCGGTCGCAGGTTTACCTATCCAACTGCGCGGGCACACAATCGTCGTGGTACCTTCTGTCTCCATCTGAACGCCAGCAAATGCTGACGCCATCGACACCATTTGGGTCGTGTCTGTTGCCGTTCGAGGAAGGATTTGATCGGTGAGGTACGCCAGATTCATTATGCGAGAGCGATAAAACGTGAACCGCAATATAACTTCTACGTATTATCTTCAGAACACACGTATGAAGACTCCGGCATTTATCTGCAGCGACACTCATATAAAAACACGACTTTCAAACCACGTTTCCGGCTATTACTATATTTTAGTATTTAATATACGAATCAGTTACTAAGTAGTATTATTGACCATAAAGTAACGAAAATCAACCTTCCCGTATCGATGACACGCCGACAACTCTTTGCGGTGACTGTTACTGCCTGTTTGATTATTCCGATCGGAATGACGGGTTGTAATACACCGGTGGATGAGCAACTCCCCTATCCAAACATTATCTATATCCTGGCAGATGATCTCGGCTACCGGGAGCTTGGTGTATATGGACAAACAAAAATTCAAACACCGCGCATTGATGAGCTGGCAGCGAATGGGATTGCCTTTTCCCAGCATTATTCCGGCAGCCCGGTCTGCGCACCTTCCCGGGGCACTTTCCTTACGGGAAGACACACGGGCAATGGATATATCCGGGATAACAAAGAAATGGGCGGCTGGGGCCCTGACGAACCTGAAGGCCAATTACCTTTACCTCCGGGAGAGTTTACAATTGCTGAGATGCTTGAGCCGCTTGGATACGTTTCCGGATTTGTTGGGAAATGGGGACTCGGCGGGCCTGAATCCACCGGACATCCGAATGCACAAGGTTTCCAACATTTCTATGGGTATTTATGCCAGCGAGTCGCGCACAATTACTACCCTACTCATTTATGGCACAACGATAAAGTTGACAGCCTGGAAGGCAACACGTATTTCTCTGCTCACCAACGATTGACAGAGCCGTTGGCCACTGACGCTGCATATGCTGAAGCCTATGAAGGAGGCACATACGCGCCGGACAAGATGATCGACTCAGCTTTGGAATTCATCCGGGAAAACCAGAATGGCCCATTCTTTCTGACGTTCGCGACACCCGTTCCACACCTTGCTCTACAGGTACCGGGGGAATCGGTGGCTGAGTACAAGGATCAGTTTGACGACCAACCTTACCTCGGGCAAAATGGATACCTGCCTCACCCCTACCCGAATGCCGCATATGCAGCCATGATCACGCGGATGGATGGCGACATCGGGAAACTGATCGATCTTATTGATGAACTGGAACTCACGCAAAATACCATCATCATGTTCAGCTCAGACAACGGAACGACATACACAGGCGGAGTTGACGCGAGCTTTTTTAACAGCGTGGGTGATTTGCGTGGTCTGAAAGGATCTGTGTTTGAAGGCGGCATTCGGGTGCCAATGATTGTGAGTTGGCCGGGTACCATAGAGGCCGGTAGGTGGACAGATCACATTTCGGCGAACTGGGATATCATGCCAACGATTGCTGGAATTGTTGGTATTGAATCACCTGAGAACATCGATGGTATATCGTTCCTGCCCACATTGAAAGGACAAGTTGACTCCCAACCTCAGCATGAGTCATTGTACTGGGAATACCATGCATTTAAAGGAATGCAGGCCGTCCGCATGGGAGACTGGAAAGCCGTCCGGCAGCGAATCAGAACTCAGGTAGATTCACCCGTTGAATTGTACAATCTTATCGACGACCCGAGCGAAATGCACGATGTTGCCGCTGATCATCCTGATATCGTTGCGGCAACAAGAGCCATCATGGATGCACGAACGTGGTCTGATGTCGAAGGTTGGAATTTCGTACCAGAGGTCACCGGGTCAAAGTGATTCCCTTCTATTTGTCTTCAAGACTGGTGATTGAAACAGCTTCCAGAATCATCCCTTTTGTAGCTGGTCCGTAGTTAAACATCAGATCCAAAGCAGAGAGGCCTGCTTCGAATCCGGGAAAATTTTGTCGGTATGGATCAATCTCCATTGTCAGCTGGCAAACAGTACCCTCTGCTGGGCGATAATACCGGTCATGTATTTGAAGTCGTATCGAGCCTTTTTTGACTTCGCGGAGGGCGGAAGTGTTCGACTCACGGACCTCAAGGTCACCTGCCCCTCTCAGCCATTTATGTGTCAAAACGACGGTTGCCAATGTCAGTTCACCCAGAGTCTCCGGTCGTGATAGAAGTAACGATTCTATTTCAGGGATATAGTGTTCGTAGAATGGCGACGATCCATAGTTAAACCGAAGAGCCTTCAAATGGCGACGGGGCCAGTTATCAGAATAATCGATGAGGGTCTCGGAAATTTTATGCCCGAATTGCCGACCGATCAGCGGAACGGTAATCCATTGCACACCATCGGGTGTTCGGAGTCGTGCACGATTCTGATTGCACTGCCGGCTGTACTGCTGCGTCAGGTCCATCTCAATAATATCTGCCTTACACAGCAGGCAACAGAATGACAAGGTCGGGAAATAATCTGGGGCCTCGACAGCCACGTAAACGGGTGATGTTTTAGAATTCAACGGTAAATCACTGCTGTTTTCGTGGGGGGTTAAAGTCCTATATTATTGGTCCCGCGTGACGTTGACAACATGCCACCCGTATGACACCCAATAAACCTGCCCCAATTACGCCGACATCGACGATCGGAATTGTCGCGCCCGCATCCGCGACTCTTGACCAGGCAGACAATTTAAAGGGTGTCCGCGAACTTGAACTTCGGGGGATGAAAGTTGTCCTCGATATTCACTCCAACGAAAAGGACGGATATCTTTCGGCGCCCGACAATTTACGAGCACGAGCGTTGAACAGCATGATCGCTGATCCGGATATCGATGCCATTTTTTGCCT
>SMXK01000047.1 GCA_004356265.1 Bacteroidota bacterium | reverse complement strand
CCTGGTCGTCAGTTGAGACCGCCAGCGGTGCAGACAGTACTCAAGTAGGGTCAACGTTAAGCGTAATGGAGCAGATTACGATTGGTACCGGCGTTGAGTATTGGTACAACAATCTCCTCGCTCTTCGAACAGGTTATTTCTACGAAAACCCGAACAACGGCAACCGCCAGTTCCTGACACTGGGTGCGGGTGTCAGGTGGAATATAATCGGTGTTGACTTCTCCTATATTTATGCCCTTCAAGAGAATTCACCGTTGGCAAATACGATGCGATTTTCACTACTCTTGAATTTTGATAAGTAGTGTGTAAGTCGTGGTCGGATATTTCGTTTTAGCCCTCTTTGGTCTATCAGCGATAGCTGCACCAGGGGTTCAATCTCAGTCCCTGGTGCAGAATCCCGCCGATGCAGAGTACGCGATTGTAGCCCTCCGAGTTGAGTTCAAACCGGATTCGAGCCGATTTTCTACAGGTGATGGCCTGTTCGACGGTGACCTGTATGGAGATGCCGGATTGCCATCAGTAGATCCACTCCCGCACAACGCAGCGTATTTCGATGCGCATCTCGCCTTTCTCAGCAATTACGTTCAGCGGGTTAGCGACGGAAGGACGACCCTCACGACCTTCGTTCTCCCTGAAGTGGTTCAGGTGACCGGCCCTATGGGGGCCTACTCGCCGACAGGGTTGCAGTCTGAATCGGATGAGGAGGTCGCCAAGCTCGCGTCGTTGGTCGTTGAGGCCTGGCAGCTCGCCGCCTTAGACCCCGATATAACACTTCCGAACGGTTTGGATCCGGCGCGCACAGCGTTCGTCATCTTTCACGCCGGCGTCGGTCGTGATATTGAGTTGCTGGGCAATTCGCTCGACAAGACCCCCGAAGATTTACCGTCCTTGTATTTTGATTCAGGAGCACTGGAAAGACTTACGGGAAACGGATCCATAGATTTCAACGGATTCCCGGTATCAAATACCATGGTGATTCCGAGAACAGAAACTCGTCGGGGAGTCAATTTCCTGAACGATGAAGCATTTCTGATTGAACTCAGCATTAATGGTTTACTCGCGGCCAGTTTTTTTAACTTTCTGGGTGTTCCGGACCTGTTTAATACGTCGTCAGGAGAAAGCGGAATCGGCCCGTTCGGGCTGATGGATGGTCAGGGCATTTTCTCCTACTTTGGATTGATGCCTCCCGAACCGTCAGCATGGACGAAAATCTTTCTGGGATGGGCTGATATTCGGTACCCGAATGGTTCCAACGATCAACTGGTGGCACTGCGATATGGCGGTGATCCGAACCAATCGGACGTATTTCTCGCTCCTGTTTCAGACGGGGAATATTTTCTGGCTGAAAACAGGAATCGAGATCCTGAACTCGATGGTGTGTTTCTTTCCGTCTGGAATCACGATGGTATAAAAGAAGTCCATTTTCCCAACGGTGATCCGGGCTTTAATTCCGACGATGTGAGCGCATTCCCCGGCGGTGTGATTCTGAGCGCCGATAATTATGATTATGTGCTTCCAGGGGGAAAAGACCCGGAAGGCAATGATTTAAACGGGGGAATTCTGATCTGGCACATCGATGAAAGCAGAATCCTCGCGGGGCTACAGGACAATACCGTTAACGCGGATTCGAGCAGAAGAGGCGTGAGCCTGGAGGAAGCAGACGGAGCTAACGATATCGGATTCCCGAGCACATCATTCTTAGGTCCTGATTACAGCAATGGGTCTCCATTTGATTATTTTTATGAAGGAAATCCGTTCACAGTCATTACGTCGACCGGTCAGGAGATAAGCCTCTATGAAAATCGCTTTGGTCCGGACACGTATCCGTCCAGTGTGCCAGTTGCGGGTGGCCCTGGATTTATCGAATTGAAGAACTTTACACTGCCCGATTATGAGATGGAGTTTGTATTCGGGCGGGTCACAAGTGACGGGATTACCGAACGAACGCAAGATTTCGTTGCAAACGGCTTCCAGGATGATATCGGATGGTCTTTCTCTGGAAGCGGAGGTATCGTTCGTGAAATGCCTTCTCCGGATATCGATTTTCTCGCATTTGCCACCGATGTGGAGTCTCCGGAGGGCGGTGGAAGAAAGGAAGGGCGCCTTTACATTTCGAAGGACGGTTCTGTTCTCAATCAAACGTTCGGATTGCTGAGTGCCCGTCCGGCTGTGGGTCCGAGCGAAGCCTACGCGATTTCCCGTTCCGGGTTTGTTGTAGTCCGGGCAAACGGCCTTATTGAGATGTTATATGCGTTTCCGCCCACGGTTGAAGTAGTTGAGGCCACCACAGCTCTGGTTCTGGCCGGTGATGGAGGCTTATATGTCGGGGTCGAGACAAAAAACGGTTCCGCTTTCTTGTCGTTTGTAGACGGCGTTTTTGATGCGGAAATGACCGACGATAGAATTCTCTCGCTAGGAATGGCAGATGGTATCAGGCCGATTCTTGTTTTTCGAGATCACGCTGAAGTCAGGTCTACCACGTGGTCGTGGAAATTTGATTCTTTATCAGAAGACGAGCGATTTCAGGCGTTCTTCTACAGATCAGGTGAGAACTCAGGAGACACGGCCATTTCGGGGGTCGTTCCAGATGTTGCCCGGCAACGGCTCCTACTCCTGCAGAGCGATGGGAGCGTGTCCACAATCGACTTGAGCGAGTACGCCTCGTATGGATTTGCCGGTACCATGAATCCGTACCCGCTGGTCGTCGACCTGGACGACGATTACATACCGGAAATATTGATCACCGCAGGTGAGTGGCTCTTTGGTTTTAGATTCAATGGATTCTTACACGAAGATTTTCCTGTTCGAATGCGCGAATCCGCCGTTTCTCAGCCCGTTGCAGGCCGCGTGAATGGCGGGGGCGCTTGGGCGGTCGTTGTCGCTTCGACGGATGGCCGTCTCGATGCATACGATTCCGGCTTCCGGAATAGCCGCGTTCCCGGTTTTCCGTTGCCAGTGGGCCGTTTAAATTCGGCATCGCCTATAGTCGTGAATGGAGAAATTTCAGGGTTATCCGCCACAGGCTCTCTGCTCGTTTGGGATTCTGGCGAGCTATTGAGAGGACGCTGGACCGAGGCATTTTCACTCTCTAATTCGAGCTTCGCGAATATTGCTGCGGCCCCTAACGTCTCAGGCAGCCAGGATAAAGAATCCTCTGAATTCAGACTGCTTGATGCGGCTAAAACGTATAACTGGCCAAATCCGATTCGAGAAGGCAGAACGAGAATTCGAGTTGAGCCGGCGTTGACGTCAGATATTCAGATTACGATTGTAAATGCGGCCGGGAGCCTGGTAGGTGAGTTGGCGTATCGGGGCGCGTCGGGCGGGGTCGCAACAGAGATTGAGTGGATAACCGACGCGCCAAGCGGCATCTATATTGCGCGGATTACGGCCACCAGCGGAGCCCTCACCGAAACCCGTCTCATCAAGATGGCCATCATTCGATAGGATGACGCGCGGACTCACATACCGGATGGGCCGTATTGTGTTACCGGCCACAATGATGTTTGTGTTCTGCATCTCAGCGCTGCTACTTCATCCGAACGCCATCGCCCAGACATCACCGTCTTACATGGATTATGTAAGGCGCGACCTGACCTGGTACACCATTGAATCCGAACATTTTCTGGTGCATTTCCACGCGGACTCCAGCGGGAATGGCAGCAGCCGGACAGCTCGGGTAGTCGCGGAAATTGCAGAAGACGTCTACGAAGCCATCACGGACCTGTACGATTACAAACCCGACCAGAAAGTGTCCTTCATACTTAAAGATTATGAGGATTACTCGAACGGTGCCGCCTATTTCCTGGACAACGTGATCGAAATCTGGGCACCGGCCTTGAATACTCCCTTCAGAGGAGAGCACAACTGGCTGCGGAATGTTATTTCTCACGAATTCACGCACATGGTCCAGGTACAGAAGTCGCTGAAGGGCAGCCGGAAATTACCTTTTTATTATCTCCAGTTTATCGGCTACGAAAATGTTCAGCGGCCTGATATTCTGTACGGATATCCGGATGCCATCGTGTCCTATCCGTTTCCGATCCTGAATAATCCTGCGTGGCTGGCTGAAGGGACCGCCCAATATCAGCGGGAGTTTATGTCTTACGATACCTGGGACAGTCATCGCGACATGATGCTCCGAACACGCATTCTTGCGGGAGAAGAATTATCACTATCCGAAATGGGCGGGTTTTATTCCCAAACCAGCCTGGGCCGGGAAAGCATCTACAATGCCGGTTTTGCATTCACGCAGTATTTGGCGGGCAGATTCGGGGAGGAGGGCCTCCGTGACATCAGTGATGCCCTGGGGCAGTTCACGAATTTCACGTTCGAGGCGGCTGCGAAGGATGCATTCGGCCTCAGTGGCGGCGAATTGTACGACGATTGGATTGCAGAGCTCAGGATCGAATATGCAACACAGACCGCAGATATTGTCGCTAACCAGGTCACCGGGAATCTCATTCAATCTGAAGGCTTCAACAACTTCTTTGCGCGACATTCTCCGGATGGGACCAAAATCGCTTACATCTCCAATAAAGGAGAGGACTACAGCACCACCAGTTTGTATGTACAGGACTTAGCGTCTGGTGAGATCTCAGAATTCAAAATGCCGCATGGTTCTTTCTTCGTCAGCGCCTATACGTGTGCTTTCGGGCACTCACTTGCCTACGGCGTTACGGGTCCGATTGACTGGCATCCGGATGGAGAGTTAATCGTGTATTCCCGAATTCGTGATACCAGGTCAGGCCACTTGTACGCTGACCTTTATACAATAGACAGTAAAACCGGAGATGAGACCAGATTGACGCGAGACGCGCGTGCCTATTCTCCGGCATGGTCGCCAGACGGGAAGCAGGTCGCTTTTCTGAAGAGCCTGGACGGGACGGCAAACCTGTACATGCTCGACGTTGAATCGGGTGCCGTGCGAAGGCTTACAGACCATGAGGACGGATCGCAGATTACTGAACCGGCGTGGAACCCTGATGGTCGTTCAATAGCCTACGGATATTCGAGACTAACGGGAAGAGACATCCGGATCGTCGATGTAGCGTCGGGCACTACATCGGATCTTGTGGTTTCCGATTCAGATGAGCGATCACCTGCGTTTGACGCCGCCGGAAAATTTCTGTATTTCTCGTCAGATCGAACCGGGATCTATAATTTATACCGGGTGGAATTGGCTGAGGGAGGAAATGATGCGTCGGGAAGTCGATCGTGGAAACAGCTTACCAACGAACTGGGAGGAGCATTTATGCCATCTCCGGGACCTGACGGAAGTATTGTGTATTCGACCTATTTGTCGACCGGATACAAGATTGCCGAGCTCAACATCGACGCCGTTGAAACCGTAGGTGAAGCGGGCGAAGATGGGTCATATACACCCCCCTCAGTCTTCGGAAAGGCCAGGAAATCAACTCCCGCACCGACAGCAGACTCGCAGCAACCCACGGGAATGAGTGGTCAGGACTGGGAAATCATCACGGCAGACGATGATTCGATCGCGGCATTCCCGTCTTCTGCATACCCGAATCGCAGGGGGCAAGTCTCGGACGAATACGTCGCAGACGGGACAAATAAAAATAAAACGTCCGCTCCGCGTAAATACGAAGACGTATTTACATCGTTCAGCTTCATGCCCGTATTGCGTTTTGACAATTATGTCGCCCGGCAGCGGAATAGAACGGAGGTCAGGCTCACGGATCGCTCCCGCGCCGAAACTATATGGCGCAATACAAAACTGGGATTTTACACCAGCTCCAGAGAGATCCTGGGTGGACTGAGCATGTTTGGAGGTCTCTTAATTGGGCCGGGATCCCGGTCATCGGCGTCCACCGGCGACTATGTCTCACCCACCAGTCT